>CAYZUW010000100.1:0-11832 GCA_964481325.1 uncultured Saprospiraceae bacterium | reverse complement strand
TGTCTTGGGCTTGGATGCTTAGCAGAAAGCTAAACATTAACATTATGGGTAAAAAAATGGTTTTTGATAATCTCATTTAATCATTGATTTATAAGAACTCGAAAGATAGCTTTTTTTAGTAATATAAATGTTAATTTATACTCAAAACGGACTGCTCTTAGTCTCTTTCTACCAATAAGGATACTTTTAGGCTATACTTTGATTCAATATCTTTACTATTTGATCCACATCCTGCTTCATCATGCAGTCAAAATGGCCTTTTGGACAGGATTTATAGCCTAGCTTTGAACAGGGTCTACATGATAGATCTGGCACTGAAAAAAAATGGGCTCGATTGGCTTGATTCCCATAATATGGATACATCCCAAATTGGGGTACTGTATTTCCCCATAGCACAATGATTTTTTTATGAAAAGCAGCAGCAATATGCATCATACCCGTATCAGCAGTCAACACTTGCTTAGATTGTTTTAGTAAAGAGGCGCTTTGTTGGAGATTAGTGGCACCACAAAAATTAGTTGCCTTAGCTGGATATTTGCTGGCCAGTTCTTTTCCCATGTTTGCCTCTGCTGGGCCACCAATCAAACAAACCTTCCCTTTCATCTTATCCAATACCGCTTCTAGAATGGACTTTGGAATTCGTTTAGTAAAATGGGCTGCCCCTAAAACCACTGCTGTATATCTACCCTCTTCAAGGCCAAATTCCACAAGATTTACCTCGTTTTCCTGCCCTATAAACATATCTAAGCCAGACATATCTCTATTGTGGTCTAGGGACTTCAGCGCTTCAAAATAGCGGTCTACAATGTGCACATCTGGCATCCAATCTATCTTGAAATTGACAAATAGCCATTTTTTGATATTTAGCTTAGGAAAAGTAGCCGTTGAGCAAGATAATTGACCTAATAAGCGCTTAGAACGTAGGTTTTTCTGCAAATCTACTACATAGTCAAAAGATTCATCTTTTAACTTATTTAGTATTTCTCTAGGGTCTTTGTCAAATAGATGTTGTTTAGTTACGTATTTATTGTGTAAATTCACTTGAGCAAAACGTCGTTTGGTAACAAAATGTATATCATACCTGTTGACCGAGTGTAATGCTCTCAAAATAGGCGAAATCAATACGATATCTCCAATAGAGCTAAATCGCAGTACCACAATTTTTTTAGGAGTACTTTTTGCCTGCATATGTGTTAAAATTACAAAACTAACAATGATCCTAAATAATCTTAATTATATCGCAAATAAGAATTCGGATCTATCGATCAGAGCTGCTTTTCTTGTCTTTTTGCTCCTTTGGGGATTTAACTTCCTTCTAGCTCAAGAACCACATTGCCATGCCGATGAAATGCTACACCATCATCTTGAAGCCCAAAACTTACAACACGAACTCAAAGTGTATAAAGAAAACCTAAAAAATATTGTGCCTTCAAGAAACGGTTCAGATATTCTCTCTATCCCCATTGTATTTCATGTGATTCACAGCGGGGAACCTATCGGTTCCGGTTCAAATCTTACTGATGCTAAAATATTTGAGCAAATTCAGATCTTGAATACGGACTTTAATCAACTAAACGCGGATCAAAATCAAATACCCTCAGAATTTGCAGGGCGAGCAGCAGACGTGGATTTAGAATTTTGTATTGCCCAAATTGATCCTGCAGGGGTAGCCACTTCTGGCATTACAAGAACGCAATTCAACTCTATAAGCAGTTTGAATTTTATTGAAAATAATATTAAACCTCAAACACAATGGGATCCTACCAAGTACATGAACGTATGGATTTTACGTATGCCTGACCCTAATATACTTGGGTACTCGCATTTGCCTGTACCAGGTATCATACATACTGCGATTGATGGTGTAGTCATTTCGCATCTAAAGATTGGAAACCAGGATAGCATAACCAAGGGTAGAACATTAGTCCATGAAATAGGGCACTATCTGGGTCTGCCGCATCCATGGGGAGCAAATGAAAACGATTGTGGTGAAGATGATCAAATTTCAGACACACCTCCTGCAAGATCTCCCTATTATGGACATCCATCTTATCCACAATTTACCTGCGGAACGAGTGACATGTTCATGAATTATATGGATTATGTGAATGACAACTGTATGTTCATGTTTACCGAAGGGCAAAAAGCAGTTATGCGCTCGGTGGTCAACAATCAAAGAATCTCTTTACTTAGCAGTAATACTACAGCTTGTAGTACCACTGTTAGCACAGGATTTAGCCCAGAAGTAAATGAATTGGTCAAGATATTCCCAAATCCTTGTCATGATGAATTAAGTCTAATTATTCCTGACAACCAAATTTTAAAGCAAGTAGCGATTTTTGATAGTTCTGGAAAAATGGTTGAAATTCAATCATTTGCAGACCAAAATAGTGCAAAAACGCAGCATATTGATATGCAAGCATTCCAAAACGGAATGTTTATCCTTAGAATGGTAACCTATTCAGGCGAAACATATGCAAAACGATTCGTCAAATTGGCCAATTAATTGGTGTATTTAGCGTTAAAATATCGACAAAAAGCAAATACAGCATTGTTTTTGCCCTAATAGATTATTATATTTGAGTTGAATATGCGAGACATGATTTCGCCAAAAATTGATTATTAACGAGTAAAATCATAAAAATAGTTCTATGAAAAAGTTATTCTTCTTTGCTGCTTTTTTAATTGCGGCATCTTTAACTACAGTTAACGCACAGTCATGCGCTAAGAAAGCTGGAGCATCTTCAGCTTGTTGTTCAAAATCAAAAGCGGCTACTGCTAAAACTGTATCTACTGACACTAGTATCGAAAAGAGAGTATGCGCAGAATCAGGTAAAGTATCATTTTTCAGAAATTCAACATGTGAAATATCTGGTAAAGTGACTTCTCAAGAAGTAAAACTAGATAAAGCAACTGGAACATTTGTAAACGTTTCTCCAGAAAGAGCTGCAATGCCTGCTGCGGAAGGAGCAAAGAAAGCATGTTCTAGCAAAGCTTCTTCTTCTTGCCAGAAGAGTTGTTCAGGAAAATCTGCTAAATCAGCGATGAAGGCAGAAGCACCTGCTAAAGCGACCTTCACTAAAGGAGAAAGCAACTAAGCTTTTTCAATAAAGATGAGTTCACTTAGTAATTTGTGGACTAAAGGGTTGTTTCTCATTAGAGAAGCAACCCTTTTTATTTTTAACCTCCCCTATTTGTTTGAAATTAATCCTCTAAAGAGATATTCCTTGCTCTGCTTTTACCATATAATAATTTTCAGCTTCAAGCAAAATATAAAAGATGATTTGGGCATACCCCTTCGGGTCAGGCTGTTCGAGACTCCACTTCGTTTTGGTCCTATCGGACATCCCGCTATCGCGTGATTCTCTACCATCCTTTATGCAAAAAGAGGAATATAAAAACTTATTACTTGCTACTATTTTTTGCGAGAGGGGTAGTAGTGGTACGAAGTGCTACGGGCTGTCTATGAAGTAGGTAGATCTGATGGCTCGCCGAGGAGCGAGAAGAGACTAAGAGCTGCCATACTGAATGACTGCCTGTAGTGCGGAGTAGGAACGGATGACCCGATCCAGATGCAGCTTTTCGCGGAATCTGGACTCGCCCATAAAATCAAGTCTGTATATGATTTACTTCTTCAACAGTTCGCTATACATATCGCCCGCTTTGTATCTTTTGAATACGTGGCGCACTGTTGGAGACATATTTTTAGGAAGTTCGGTAAGGGGGAACCAAGCTACTTTTTTGAATTTGTGACGCTCTAAGGCATCGGGTACGCCTTTCCAGTTTTTACTTTTGAAGTACAGCACTACCCTACTATTCGGTCCTTTCTTCTTGTGTAGCATATGCACCAACTCAAGGTTTTCGGGCTTCAGTTTGATGCCCGCTTCCTCCATACTTTCTCTAATGAGTGATTTTTTTGCAAATTCATCATTTTCGATGGTTCCGCCAACGAGCGTGTATTTACCGCCATTGGTAGAAGTCTGCTTAAGAAGCAGCACAAGACCTTGATACTCTAGTATCAGGCGAACTTTTAACAAGATGCGTTGAGACATAATGGTCTAAAATAAGGTGTTATTTTTTAAGTAAAAAAACAGTTTGGGATACTAAAAGCCTAATTAAACGCATTTGTAAAATCGGGCAAAGTTGATACTCAAGGCAATAATAGAGATAAAGATTAATATTTTATGCGAATATGCAGGAAATATGAGCTGAAAATAGACATGAAAATATAGGGTTAAAAGAAAAACTTGATTAATTTTGTGGTGGATAGAGTCAAAAGGCGACTTTATTTAACTTGCAAGAGAATGATAAACAGCCCTTTGTGCATATAGCATGTACAGACAAATACTATTATGGTATATAACAACATACTTGAAACCATAGGAAATACTCCCCTGGTAAAGATAAATAGAGCCACAGGTGACTGTAAGGCTACTGTATATTGCAAGTTGGAATGTTTTAATCCAGGTCAATCTGCCAAAGACAGAGTAGCTAGATATATGCTACAATCTGCTGAAGAGAAAGGCTTAATCAATCCTGGTGCAACGATTATAGAAGCTACGTCAGGAAATACGGGATTGTCCCTTGCAATGGCATGTAGAATCAAAGGCTACAAGTGTATGTTGACCATCACGGATAAGTCCTCCAACGCAAAGATAGATTTGCTAAAGTCTATGGGCGCAGAGGTCATCATCTGCCCTGCCAAGGTAAAACCTGAAGATCCACGCTCATACTATTCTCAAGCAAAGCGATTGGCGGCGGAAATTCCAAACTCTTACTATGTCAATCAAAACTTCAATCTAGACAACTCTGAGTCTCACTATCGTACCACGGGTCCTGAGATATGGAAAGACACGGAAGGCAAGATTACGCATTTGATTGTGTGTACTGGTACTGGAGGCACTATCTCTGGAACGGCGCGCTATCTCAAAGAACAAAACCCTGATATACAAATCGTGGGTGTGGATGCAGATGGTTCTGTACTGATGCACTATCATGAGACAGGAGAGTTTGATAAAACGAAAATAAAGCCTTACAAAATAGAAGGTCTTGGAAAAACCATCATCCCAAAGAATGTGGATTTTGCTGGTATAGACCGTTTTGTAAAAGTAAACGATAAAGACTCTGCCTTAGCCGCGAGAGCACTTGCGGAAAAAGAAGCTATCCTTATTGGATATTCAAGTGGTGCCGCTTTTCAAGCCATGCTTCAGATCAAAGATGAATTTACAAAAGACGATGTTGTTGTTGTTGTCTGCCCCGATCATGGTAGTAGATATTTAGACAAAATCTACAACGAATCGTGGATGATAGAATATGGCTACAATCAAGAGCCAGAGCAAGTCTTGCAAAATGCACAAGAGGATATCTTGGCTAGAAAGCCAGGTAGTCTATGGAAGACGAATCATAATGGAAAGTTTAAAGTGATAAGATCACTCGAATTAAATAATCATAATCAATTAGGAATGGATTTATTTGACAAAATCAAAAACAACCCAGGACCCTTGGGCCAATATGCAGAACAAGCGGAAGGATATTATATCTTTCCAAACTTGGAAGGTGAACTAAACAGCCGTATGCAGTTTAGAGGGAAAGAAGTCATTGTTTGGAGTGTAAACAATTATCTTGGACTAGGTAACCACCCAGAAGTACGTAAAGTGGATGGAGAGGCTGCAAAAAAATGGGGTCTTGCTTATCCTATGGGATCAAGAATGATGTCAGGAAACTCGACGATGCATGACCAGTTGGAAAATGAGCTAGCGGAGTTTGTGCGAAAGCCAGCTGCAGTATTAGTTAACTTTGGCTACCAAGGTATCATGTCGGCGATTGATTGTTTAACGGACCGTAGAGACGTTATCGTTTATGATGCAGGATGTCATGCATGCATTATCGATGGGGTAAGAATGAATATGGGTAAGCGTTTTGCTTTTGAGCACAACGATATCGAGAGTGTAGAAAGATGCCTGAAGCGTGCTGAAAAAATAGTACAAGGCACAGGCGGTGCTATCCTTGTAATCTCTGAAGGTGTATTCGGGATGAGAGGAGAACAGGGTATACTAAAAGAAATAGTGGCGCTTAAGTCTAAGTATAATTTTAGATTCATGGTGGATGATGCGCACGGATTTGGTACCCTTGGAGAAGGTGGAAGAGGAGCTGGTGTAGAACAAGGCGTGCAAGATGAGATAGATATTTACTTCTCGACTTTCGCGAAATCTATGGCAAGTATGGGTGCATTCTTGGCAAGTACGCCAGAGGTTACTCAATTCATGAAGTATAATATGCGTTCTCAAATATTTGCAAAGTCCTTACCTATGCCTATCGTGGAGGGAGCCTTGAAGCGACTAGATATGCTTAGAAGTAATCCAGGACTTAAGGATAAGCTTTGGGAGAATGTAAACATGTTGCAAGACGGTTTGAAAAAAAGAGGATTTGATCTTGGTAATACCAACAGTTGTGTTACTCCTGTCTACATGAATGGATCTGTTCCAGAAGCTACTAAACTTGTTTTCGATTTGAGAGAAATACACAAAATTTTCTGCTCTATTGTAGTTTATCCAGTGATACCAAAAGGATTGATTTTACTTAGATTGATTCCTACTGCGTCGCATACCGAACAAGACATAGAAGCAACTCTAGTAGCATTTAGTGCTATTAAGTCGAAATTAGATTCTGGTGCGTACCGCATGGATGAAAATATAACAATGGCAGCTCAGTAAAGCTGTTGGCTGTTGGCTGTTGGCTGTTGGCTGAAAAATATAAAATGGATGATTGTTCTACAATTATCCATTTTTTTTTTGCGCTAATTCCTAAGACCTAAAACCTAACAGCTCTTTCATAAAACCTAATAGCTCCTTTTCACTATATTAGCGGCTCAAAGCAAACAGAATGAATAAACCTATCATAAGCGGTATCCAACAAGTAGGTATCGGAGTAAGTCAAGTAAAAGAAGCCTTTGCTTGGTATAGAAAGCATCTAGGTATGGACATACCGATGTTTGACGAAGCAGCAGAAGCAGGATTGATGCTGCCCTATACGGGTGGAGAACCTAGGAGTCGACACGCCATCTTAGCGCTTAACCTTCAGAGTGGCGGTGGCATGGAAATTTGGCAATACACTAGTAGAACACCTGTCGGGCCAGAAGTCGCTCCCCTACTCGGTGATCTCGGGATATTCATAGCTAAGATCAAAAGCAAAGATGTAAAGGCGACCTACCAATTTTTAAAAGATAAAGGAGTCAACTTGCTGCATGAGGTCAACACTACTCCCGAAGGCTTGGATCATTTCTATTTCAAGGATCCGTATAATAATGTTTTTGAGGTGGTCCCTGCGCAAGATTGGTTTGCCAAGACAGACTTTACGACTGGAGGTATATTTGGCTGTACCATGGGGGTGAGTGATATCGACAAATCGATAGGATTGTATAGAGACATCTTAGGCTACGATGTAGTCGTCTATGACAAGCAAGATACATTCGCTGATATGCTAGGCGTTCCAGGAGGAGATCGTAAGTGTAGACGGGTCTTATTGCGCCATCAAGCAGCTCGCAAGGGTGCATTCAGCCGAATGCTAGGTGCTAGTGAAATAGAATTGGTACAAGCACTAGATACCCCCGTCAAAAAGATTTTTGAGAATCGTCTATGGGGAGATCTTGGATACATCCATCTGTGTTTTGACATTGCCGATATGCCTGCTTTGGAAGCCATCTGCAATGCGAATGGCTACCCATTCACAGTAGACAGTCGATCAGACGAAAAGAGTAAAGACAGCTTTGATATGGGCGAAGCCGCTGGGCACTTCACTTACATCGAAGATCCAGATGGCACTTTGATAGAATTTGTAGAAGCACACAAGATTCCTATCCTCAAAAAAATTGGCTGGTACCTAGATCTCAAAAAAAGAGATCGCTCGAAGGCGCTACCGAATTGGATGTTGAAGACCTTGGGTTTTGGGAGGGTGAAGGATTGAAAAATCCTGCTTTATAATTTAATACTACTTTCATAGATGTAGCATGATTGAGTCATTTATATTTTTTCAAATCCTCCATACAAAGAAGTATGCTATGCATACAAATAATTGCGAAAAGTAAAATAATATCCTGTTAGCTCTCATGTGTAATTTTGGAAAGATGAATTATTTCTACTCCCTCTCTTCCTCCAAATACGCCGCCCCCATTTCTTTCAAACATTCCATCACGGAGTGGTACTCCAATCCAAAGGCATCTAATGATTTTTGATTGCTGTATTGAATATCTGTGCTGGAGTTGTGCGCTGTCTCTTTGGTCACCTTTGGAGAAGATCCTGTAAGGAAGCTTTTCACTTTCTCGAAACGCCATGCGAGCCCCTTTAATAGCGGTGTCACCTTGATAGAAGGCTGCGGTTTATTTATGGTATCCGCGATGGCGTTAAATATTTTTCGATAAGGAAGGTTTTGTCCATTGAGCAGGAATCTCTCATTGACGATGTCACTTTGCATAAGGGCGTACATATAAGACACTACGTCTTTTACGGTAACAAATCCAGTAGAACCTGTTGGGTAAAACTTCAGACCCTGGTCAACGATTCTATAAAAACGTCCAGTGCCCTTGGTCCAAAACCCCTTCCCGAAGATGACACTTGGGTTCACTATGGCTACTTCTAGTCCTTCGGTTGATCCACGCCACACTTCCATTTCTGCATGGTACTTGCTGAGCGCATAGCGCGTATTCCAATTACTTTCTTGCCACTCCGTTTTTTCGTCTGCTTGCTTCAATGTTTCATTTCTACCTATAGCAGCAATAGAGCTAACGTGTAAATACTTTTCGACCTCTAAGTCCAAAGCGACATTGACCATATTGGCGGTGCCTTCGATATTGATGCGATCCATCAGATCATATTCACGAGGATCAAAAGAAACGATGGCAGCACAATGATAGACTTGTGCCGTATCTTGCATCACCTGCTCCAATGTCAATACGTCGAGAATATCTCCCTCCACCCAATTTATCTTACCATCTAGATCCGAAACCAAGCGCATATCACTAGTGGGTCGCTTCAAGGCAAAAATACTTGTATGCCCTTTCTGCACCAAGTAGCGCAGCAAATGCGAACCTACCAATCCTGTACCCCCTGTTACAAATATTTTTTTGTTCATTATCGTTATTAAGAATAATTGTTCTCTACGCTATGCATCATCCAACTTAGGGAAGATGCAACACCCCATTTCTAGTATCGCTACTCGCGCCTGTAGCGGAGGCAAAACTATTTGGTTTATTATTCACATACAAATATCCACAAAGAGCCATCAAGATAGATTCTTTGTGTTGAATGATTCCATTACTTGGTAAGACCAGTTTTATTCTCCCAAGTTTTTCTTGTAGCAAATCTAATAAGTAATCATTATATGCTCCCCCACCAGTGACCAGTATTTCATTGATATTTTCATTCTTTGCGATATTTGCTATTTCTCTTTTCAGCGCACTTGCTATATATTCGACACAGGTGGCCAATTTATCTTCGATCGATATCGTCGAAGCATCTAACTTTTTAATAAAATTGGAACGTACATAATTGTTGTCCAAGGATTTCGGGAAAGCCATCTCGTGATACCCATCTGCATTCAACTGCTCTAATAAGGTGTTATCTACCCTGCCCGCTTTTGCTCTTTTCCCTTTATCGTCATAGGCTTCGCCTAATTGATTGGCCAAGTGATTGAGTAATTGATTGGTTGGGCACACATCGAAAGCGATGATTCGTTGAGGCCTATGTAGACTTATATTAGAGATTCCGCCAAGGTTCAAAAACATCTTATACTCTCCAAAGAGATAGTGTTCTACAACAGGTGCTAAAGGCGCTCCCTGGCCTCCGTGCTGAATATCTATAGAACGAAATTGAGTTAGGCTAGGCTTGCCGGTAGTTTGCGCAATTCTATCTCCATCTCCAATTTGTAGACTATAGCCCTCATGTGGTTTGTGCCGAACGGTATGTCCATGTGAAGCCACGTAGTCCACCTCAATTTTTTGCGCTTTAATATATTGGTCGACAGCTTGGCCATAAAAATCACCAAGCGCAAGGTTTAATTTTTCAATTGCTGAATCTGAGGAAGTGTGCAACTGCTTTAGGCTAGCCAATATACTTTCGGGCAATGCAACAGTAGTTGGCGGAATGGGTAAGTGCCATTCTATTTTTCCTTGGGTACCGCTAAATCGGACACAGGCAATATCAAGGCCATCTAGTGAACTGCCTGACATCAATCCAACTACGGTGTATGATTTCATTTAGAGAACGTCTCCGTGAACATAGCTACTGCCTTGATTTCATCTTCGGACAGTAATGCGCCATAAGGAGCCATCTTTCCTTTACCATTTGTGATGACATCTATGCGTTCCTCCAAAGGCATTTTACTCTTGGTCAACTTTGCTGCACCACCGAAACCCAGGCTACCCTTTTTGCCATGACAAGACTTGCAGTAGTTTTTATAAATTTCTTCTCCATTTTCTATGGACGATGGCTCTGTTTGTAGCATATCCCAGCTACACAATGCGAGTCCAAAACAAAATAAAAAGCTTAACTTGAATAATTTCATAACCAAATATAAAAAAAGCACTGCACAAATAATAGTGCAGTGCTTTTATAGATTATCAATTTGGTTGTTTTACTAGTTATATAGTGGGATCATGTGTAATTCTATTGCATCCAATACATTTTCGGTTATTTGAAGAGAATCTTCGATTTCTTTCGACAATCTAGGATCCTGGTTGGAATTCTCTAAAAAGTCAACCAAAACATCTACCCGTATTTCTAGGCATTTTTTGATGATTAGCAAACCCGGAAAGCTAAAATCAATATTGATTTGGTCTTTACCGTCTTTAGAGTAACTATGTATAAATGGGCTGTTAAAAATGGTCTGCTGTTGCTGAAAGAAAAGACTATCCACGTCAAGCAAGGAAGCGATATTTTCCTTCAAAATTTGAATATTTTTCACTTCACTTTCAAGAAAAAGGCTTTCATTTTCAAGATGCGCATAATACACCGTAGTGACTCCCGTGTATATGTGCTTAAGTACAAAACTATTGATAGTCATCTGCATAGTAGCCAATTTACCCTAGCCTAAAAGAGGCCGTTTATAACTTCTTTAATTTTTGGGCTTACTATCCTATAGAATCAAATACCTTACCACTTGTTATCTATTCGTCTCCCTTATGAGACAAGATTTTTTATAGCCGACTTTTATACATATCAATTGCATTTTTTATGTTTTTGGCACGAGAGTTTCTCTGGTTTGGGGCCATACCGTACGAAGAGATAAGGGAAAAGCCTTATCTCTTCGTCGGCACCGTGTCGTCCGCTCCTACCTCCTCTTGTCTCTAGCGCCTACTCGTTGCATCGCTTTGCCTGTACGGCACGCCCAGTATTATGAGAGGTTAGGGCAGATAATAGCCGTTCTTGTCTAATAAGAACGAACAGATAGGTATACAATGCCAAGAGGGGCGAATCGTACGATTCGCCCCTCTTGGTAATTTGCGCTAGTGCACTATAAATTAAACCCTTATACTATTTCTAGACTAAAGCAGCACTCTTGCCTACTCTAGCCACTTTTGCATCAGGTTTACTCAAATGCTTCAATATCTTATAGTGCTTCACTAATGCTTTACTGAAGGTCTTATTTTCATTATATTCAATACCATGATCTATGCACGTTTCCCGCAGAATTTCAGTCAGCGCAGGATAATGAACATGGCAGATTTGAGGATAAATATGATGTATAACATGAATATTGATTCCACCCATCAACCAAGTACCTAATTTGCTCGTCCTAGAGAAGTCAGCAGTAGTCTCCAATACGTGCAATGCGTAATTA
>CAYZUW010000099.1:0-11872 GCA_964481325.1 uncultured Saprospiraceae bacterium | reverse complement strand
CTCTTTGAATCATTCCTTTTTGAATACAATTATAAACTTCTTCAATTTCATAATGATAACCGTTGCCTATAAAAGGAACGCTTGTCACTTTAGTTTTGGAGGGTAGTAGAGGTTTTAAGCGCTCTTTATAGTACGGAGCCTGACGCATTGGGCCAGGGTACGCATACGGGTTTTTTCGAACTTCTTTTTTATGTTCGCCATTTGGCGAGTGCTGCGCAGAGAAACTAATCTGCGATGTTCGATAAAAAGGGGCTCCCAGCTTTAGTATTCCATTTTCGCCGTAGAATTCAATGGTATTTTCTAAATCATTGTGAAAACTACAATGGAAAGAGGCAATAATACCGCTTTTATAGCTAAAAGTAAAGCTTGCTTGCTCATCAACTTGCGTTGGTCCATAGCTCGGGACAAAATTATATCCTTCAGGCATCCCTAGAGTAGGGTAGGTAAGGCTGATGAGATACATGCCTAAGTCAAACAAAACACCACCACCCAAATCTTTATTAAAACAGCGATCTTTACTGAAAATGTGGCCAAAACTCCCTTTAACAAAGCGTAATTCGCCTATTTTTCCATTTTGAACTTGAGAAATGACCTGTTTTGTAGCTGGAATAAATCTCGTCCAAAGCGCCTCCATACAGAAAAGCTTAGCCTTATTGGCCAATTGCTTTATTTCAAGTCCTTCGCCTGCATTTAGACAGAATGGCTTTTCACAAAGGATGTGCTTTCCTGCAGCGATGCACTTGCGCATCATATCAGCGTGCGTAGAGTTGGGGGTAGCTACATAGATGATGTCTATATCTGCATCTTGTATAAGTGCATCAAAGCTATCATAGGCTTTAGCTTCACTGAAATTTTCAGCAAACCACTTAGCGTTCTCGCTTTTTCGAGAAGCTATGCCTTTGACAATATTGTTGGGTACGAAGTTGATGGCGTATGCCACATCGAATGCCACTTCACCTGTTCCTAATACTCCCCATTTTAGCATACCAGCTATTAAATTAAATGAATTTATAATATGCTCATTTTCTGATAGATACCATTTGAGCATTCCTCCCCAAGTTAAGGATTTTGTATATAATATCCGAGATAATGCAACTGAAGTAGACCTATAACTCCCTTTTTTATAGGCGCATTGGGTTATGTTGAAACATGGCGTGATTAATATGTGAAAAATACCTAAATACTTGGCTTTTTTGAAATGCTTGAATGCGTAATGGCTTATATTCGCATCTAAATAACTACACATGCTAAAAGAATCTAATAAGTACCTTATTACATCTGCCTTACCGTATGCAAATGGGGCACTGCATTTGGGGCATTTTGCTGGTGCTTATCTTCCAGGGGATATATATGTAAGATTCTTACGATCTATGGGTAAGGATGCGGTTTGGGTATGTGGATCAGACGAGCATGGTGCTTCCATAACGATCAGAGCCAAAAAAGAAAACATAAGCCCAAAAGAAATCATAGATAAATACCACGAGCTGAATAAAGATTCCTTTGAGAAATTGGGAATGTCATTTGATATTTATCATCGTACTAGTGAAAAGTTGCACCATGAAACGGTACAAGAATTTTTTACGCACATGTACGAGAATGGAGATGACTTTGAAGTCAAAGAATCGGAGCAGTACTATGATGAAGAGTATGATCAGTTTTTGGCGGATAGATACATCAAAGGGACTTGCCCAAAGTGTAGCTATGATGCTTCCTACGGAGATCAATGCGAAAACTGCGGATCTGATTTGTCTCCTACAGAATTGATAAATCCTTTGTCAACGCTTAGTGGAAAAAGCCCGAGTCTACGAAAAACAAAACATTGGTTTTTTAAGCTAGACCAACATAGCGCTTGGTTGAAAGATTATATAAATGATGGCGTGTTAGAAGGCAAGCCACACCACGATGCAAAGAAATGGAAAAAGCACGTGAAGGGGCAATGCCTCTCATGGTTAGATGATTTGCGCCCTAGAGCGATCACGCGTGATTTGTCTTGGGGTATAGATGTGCCATTGGATGATGCAGAGGGTAAAGTATTTTACGTATGGTTTGATGCACCGATAGGGTATATCTCTGCTACTAAACAATGGGCACTCGACAACAATAAAGATTGGGAATCCTATTGGAAAAATGAAGAGACCCAGCTTATCCATTTTATCGGAAAAGACAATATCGTTTTTCACTGTATTGTATTTCCAGCTATGCTCAAAGCACATGGAGAGTATAACTTACCGATCAATGTGCCTGCCAATCAATTCTTAAATTTTGAAGGACAAAAATTTTCTAAATCTAGAAATTGGGGCTTGGAAATCCATCAATACCTGGAGGAGTTTGAAGCTTTTGAAAATAAAGAAGATGCACTGCGGTATGCCTTGATTCGCAACATGCCTGAAAATAAAGACAGCGATTTTAAATGGGACGAGTTCGTTGAGTTTCATGATAATGAATTAGTAGCGAACTTGGGGAATTTTATCAATCGAGTCATCGTATTGAGCAATAAATACTTCGATGGTATTGTGCCCACTGCCAGTGAAAATGCAATGGTCAAAATCGGGGACATCAAAAATTTATTAGCCGCGTTTCAATCTGAAATTTTGGATTTTAATTTCCGAAATGCGGTTTTGAAAATGATGGAAATTTCTTCTTTGGGCAATACTTATCTGCAAGATGTGTCTCCATGGAAGATGTATAAAGCTGATCCAGATAGTCAAGAGATAAAAGATTGTCTACACAATTGCCTTCAAATAGTAGCGATATTAGGAGCGATATCAGAACCCTTTATCCCTTTTAGTGCTAAAAAAATAAATTCAATATTGCAATTGGATACAAGCTCCATTGAGCAAGTACTTAATAGCTTAGATCAAAATAAAGAGATCATCCAGGCGGGCCACCAAATAGGAAAGCCTCAATTGCTTTTTGCCAAAATAAATGACCCTAAAGATTCAACACGTATGGACTTAATAGAAAGAGAAAAAGGTAAACTACTAAAGATTGTAGAAGATTCATTGCCTAAGACGGAGCCCATAAAAGACACCATTTCGTTTGACGATTTCACGAAGATGGATATACGTACAGCAAGAGTCTTGAGTGCTGAAAAAATAGAAAAAGCGGACAAACTTTTGAAGATCCAAGTACAGATGGGAATCGAACAAAGAACGGTAGTCTCAGGTATAGCAAAACACTATAAGCCAGAAGAATTGGTAGGTGTAGAAGTTTTATTGCTAGCCAATCTAGCTCCCAGAAAAATCAGAGGAGTAGAATCTAAAGGGATGATATTGATGGCTGAAAATGAAGAAGGTGAACTTTGTCTAGTGAGTCCCAATAAGCCGTTCGGATCTGGATGGGTGGTTAGATAAAGGTATTACCCGTAAATTTTAATACTATTATATCCAGCTGTAAAGAAGGGCTAAAAAAAGAAAAAACATGTTGAGGAAGGTAAAGTATGTCAGTATGCTTATCATTGCGGTTCTGCTGTGTGTGGTAGGTTTTGATATGCATCGTCTTGCATTAACAGAAGGGTTTTGGGGCTATAGATCTATGTTTTTTCTAATCTTGGTAACGGCTTTTATCACCTTAATAAGAGCTCGTTTTTTTTATGGAAGTGAGTGGAGAGTAAGGTGGACTACTTTGACCACTTTTTCTGCAGTGCTTTTGTTTCTGGGTTTTCCGACCATGCCTTTAACACCATTATTGTTTATTGGCTTTGTTCCTCTTTTAGTGGTCGAAAATGAAATTAGTAAACAAGAGTCCAAACCATTTTGGAAGATTGCACTCTATGCCTATCATACTTTTTTAGTTTGGAATATTCTGTCTACATTTTGGGTGAGTAACTCTACACTTGGTGGAGGCATCTTTGCGAATTTTGTCAATGCGGCATTGATGACTATTCCGTTTATGCTATATTCTTTTTGCAAACGCTACCTTAAATCAAATCTACACGCTTGGGCTTTTATTGCGTTTTGGATCACTTACGAAAAGGTAGATCAGTATTGGGAGTTGACCTGGACTTGGCTAACGCTAGGAAATGGTTTTGCGCAGTATCCATCTTGGGCGCAGTGGTATGAGTACACAGGTGTGTTTGGAGGGACCTTCTTGATTTTGTTGATCAATTATCTAGTCTACCTCGCCGTCCAAAAATACGAATTGTGGAATCTGCGATGGAGGCAGTTAATAGCACCGCTTGCTTTGTTTTTTCTTCCTTTAGTGATTTCGCTAGGCATGTATTTTACCCACCAAGACAAAGGAATAGAAAAGAAGGTTCTAGTAATTCAACCCAACTATGAACCGCACTATCAAAAATTTAAGGTAAATACTAGTATTCAATACGATAAAATGTTTTCTCAAATACAAAGTAAATTGGATGAGGAGACAGACTATGTATTAATGCCAGAAACTGTAGTGCGTCGCCTTAACTTACGCGAAGAGGGAAAACACCCTTTTATAAATAGGCTTAAAAGAGAATTACAATCCTATCCGAATTTAAAAATTGTAACGGGAGCGAGCTCTTTTATTCAAACGAGAGATTCTACAGAAATTCCAAGAAAATCCCGTCGTACATATACTTCTAGGGGGACTACGAACTATATTGAAGCATACAATGCAGCTATTCAAATAAGCAATGAAATAGATACACTCCAATATTACAAAAAATCAATCTTGGTTCCAGGTACGGAGATTTTTCCTTATGGGGGACTTTTCTTTTTTATGGAAGGTTTTATCAACAGTATGGGAGGCACTGTAGCTGGAAATGGAATACAATCTGAGCGCACTGTTTTTTGGGATGAAGCAAGAGAGCAAGCCATCGCGCCTGTTATTTGTTATGAATCTATCTATGGAGAATATTGTACGGAGTATGTTCGCAAAGGGGCAAATGCGATTTTTATTGTGACCAATGATGGTTGGTGGGATGATTCTCCAGGCTTTAGACAGCATTTAAAATTTGCTTCTTTGCGAGCTATAGAAACGCGTAGAAGTGTAGCGCGGTCAGCTAATACGGGTACTTCTGGATACATCAATCAAAGAGGAGATATATTAGAAGCAACAGACTATGAAGTGGATGCGGTATTGAACAGTAAAATTAAATTTAACGATGAAATTACTTTTTATACAAAGTGGGGAGATTTTATAGCGAGAATTGCAGGCTTGCTTGCTGTATTATTGTTGCTTAATGCGATTGTTCATAAGTTGACTAAGCGGAAAGGGTAGTCGTAAACTAGTTCACAATACAAACAAAAAAAAACGGTGCCAATGGCACCGTTTTTTTTGTTTGTATAACTATCAATAAATTTTATCTAATCTTTGGACGACGTCTCTTGCCGCCTGGCTTGATAGGCACTCCGCCTCTATTTATTCTAGAGGCTTGCTTGATAGCACCTTTGTTTTTCATCATCTTGTCGAATTCTGCCACTTGGGATTTGATTTGTGGTGTGCGGATATTTAAACCCTTCAAGGTACGGTGATGCTTTTCGGCGATATTCCATTTTCCTCTATTGGCATTGATAGAAGCAAGCTGCAAGGCAACCATTGCTTTTTCATCGTCAGACGGCAACTCTATTTCTTGCGCCTTGTTCAGCCACATCTCAGCGGAATCGTTGTCTTTGCGTTGCATCGCCATAGACCCTTTGAGCAAGAAGTACAAAGCTCGGTAGGTTTTGTATAGCCAATTTGGCTTGAAAGTCATGTCTAGCCTTTTTTCAGCTTCTGCAAATTTCATTTCTTGCATAAGCGTTCCTGCAGATTGGACAGTACCCATAAAAATATAACTAGCTGTCATAATGATAAACAACAACCAAAACCAGATCGCATACCAAAAGCCAAATCCACTCATGAGCGTAAAAGCTAAGCCTCCGATAAGACCTAAGGCGATTAATCCGAACTTGACATATATATTGATTGAAAACATATTTAATATATTTTAGACTACAAATTTAAACTAAATGACATCAAAACGAGACAAGAACTAGGGCTAATTTTTCAAGATTGGGTCATAATAGAGACTAAGACAACCAAGCCTTATGGCTCAGCAGCATATAGTTATGATGTACTTCTAATTTGATGGCCTTAGGAAATACTTTTTTGAAAACTTGGTCAAAATATTGGGTAGCTTGCTGTTGATTGGCTTCTGTAAGGGCTAGAGTATTGAGGACTACTAGACCATCTTTTTCTACTATTCGGGCTATATTTTCTAGATAGGACGCTTCATAAAAAGAATCTGGGATCTCATTATCGAGGAAGATGTCACTACAGATCAGCTTGTACTTTTGTTGACAAGTAGCGGCGTAGATTTCTGCATCTGCACAAATCAATTGGATTGGGCTTTTGATAGAATCTCCCACATACTTATCAAAAAGATAGAGCACGTTTTCATCTAGCTCTATACCTGTGTACTGCGCCTGCAGCCCATATGATTTTTCTAAAATAAGAGGAATACTGCCCAGGCCGAAACCTAAGATTAATACCTCCCCATTTTGAATAGAAGATAAATCTAGTTGGGCAAAAGTCTTGGCAAAATTGTGGTAGTTTTCGCCGTAAGAGTAAATAGCATTTTGGGTAGAGAGTTGGAGTTTGCCTTTTTGCATACTTACATAAAGGTGCGGATTGATGTCACTCGGTGCGCTTTCAATATGCATCTCGGTAATATAGCTGAGGTACCTTTTCCAAATAGGAACCATAGGCTATTAGCTACTGCGTTGGCGTTCCCAACCACGATATTCAGAAGACTGGTTGAATACGTGTTTTAGAATTTCTATATCCGTTTCATCCAATTCCTTACCGCGTCTTTGCATGACTAGATTGGCTGTCTCAATGACTTTGTCTATTCTATGCGTTTTGTAGCTAGAGTCAGATCCTCCCCAAGAAAAGGAAGGGATAAAGTTCTTTTGATAACCTGCGCCAAAAATATTACACGCTATTCCCACTACGGTGCCTGTATTGAACATGGTATTGATTCCTGCTTTAGAATGGTCTCCCATAATCAGACCACAAAACTGCAAGCCCGTTTTAGCAAAACTTCTACTGCTATAATCCCATAGTTTTACCTCACTGTAGTTGTTCTTTAGATTGCTGTTGTTCGTCGCTGCGCCAAGATTACACCATTCTCCAATCACTGCATTGCCTAAGTAACCGTCATGGCCTTTATTAGAGTAGCCTTGCATGACTATTTTGTTCACCTCGCCACCTACTTTGCAGTGTGGCCCGATGCTGGTGCCTCCGTATATCTTTGCGCCCATCTTTAAAACGGAATTGTCTCCCAACACAAAAGGCCCTCTAATCAAACAGCCTTCTAGTATCTTTGCATCCTTACCTATGTAGACAGGTCCATCCGTAGCATTGATCATGCAGATGGATAAGTCAGCACCTTCCTCTATAAATATGTTTTCTCTACCTATCGCTCTAGCAAAAGAGGGGAGAGGCATAGATTCGCGATTTTTCGTTATCAACTCAAAATCATTCTCAATAGCTTTTGTATTGAGGCTAAAAATATCAGATAGTTGTGTGATGCGCAATAAAGGGGTGTCTCCAATCTCAAAACCAGCCAACTCATTGATGTCTTCATTGTGGATGAGGTTGTCAAATTGCTTTCTGTTTAATAAGGCCGCTATTAAATCTCCATCTTTGAGCAGTGCCTCGTTTTCTTGAAGCTGCTCTATCAGTTTGCAAATATGAAAAGAAGGAAGGACACTCGAATTGATGACAAAGTTTTTGTCTTCAATGTTGATAGGGTATTTGTCAGAAAGATAATCTTGCGTGATAAAGGAAACCTTGGCAGAGAAGAATTTTTCCCATTTTTCTTTAATGGACAAGATGCCAAGTCTTAGCATTCCGACAGGCTTAGTGAATGTCAGAGGCAGCAACTTTTCTCGCGTGTCATCATCAAACAAAATGATATTCATGTTAGCAATTTTAAAGTGCGACGATAGTGTTTTTGGCTTTTAGATAGCCTTAATTTGGTAAAATTAAGGAGTGCTAGAAACTTAATGTTAGTTACGTATTATATTTAATATTTGCCGATTTTTGGCATAAAAAAATCTCATATTTCTGCTAAGAAAGATGAGATTTTTAATTCTAGTATTTTTTGATGAAAACTACTCGCTAGGAGCGTCCTCTTTCTTCTCTGCTGTATCTTCTTTTTTCTTGGCAAATTTAGTCTTAGCGAAACGCTTGTTGAACTTATCAATTCTACCTGCAGTATCGACAAATTGCATTTTACCAGTAAAAAACGGGTGCGAATCACTAGAAATTTCCATTTTCACTAATGGATATTCGTTTCCATCTTCCCATTTCATTGTCTCCTTAGACGGTGCGCAAGAGTGCGTGATAAATACTTTATCCGTAGATAAGTCCTTGAAAATCACTTTTCTATACGATTCTGGATGAATTCCTTTTTTCATTGTTATATCTTAATTGGTATATAATAGTCAATTCGAGGTGCAAAGATAGCTTTTTTCTAAGTAAATTGATACTCAAATGGGCTAATTTCTCCGCGTGAAGGATCGTAAGCAGTACCGAACGGAACGCAGTGGAGCTTCGGGAAGTCCGCTAGGACCGCAGCGAACGCGGAGTGCTGAAGAGCCTGACCCCTGTGTAGGGCATTGTGCGCAGCTGGGGGCACGCCCTAAAAAAGCTATTAGGATTTAGCTATTGGCAATTAGCTATTAGGTCTTAGTTTTTTTAAACCTAATTCATAACTACTAAACCGCTATCGGCGCCTGCAATATCTCATCAGGTATCGCAAAAGCATCAACCAACGCTTCCGCCTGATTTCTAGTTTCCTTACAAAGCTGATCCACCAATCGACGAATGGCCTTGGTCTTTGTCGGGCTCATATATTCCGTCTCTAAGTAAAAATCTTTGTGCGACTCTATAGTATGGAGGGCGTATAGTTGCGTGAGTTGCTTCAACATAGCCTTGGTGTTCTTGTCTTGTACCTTTTTAGCTTGCTTGATGAACTGCTCCAAAATCGTGCGCTCCACATAGGCATTCGCCAAAGAAAGTAAATGTGTCTGGCAACGCAAAAATGCATCAGACGAATTTATTTTATTCTTGATCAAGCCACGCATACGTTGGCTGACACTATATAGTAGTTTCTGCTCTCTATATCGAAAAGCGGCCAACTGAAAGTGTCCACTCAATAAATAGTCGCTGCTAGATTTGCGTCTAGTATATGGATTCTGTTCCATGATCAAAGTAGAAAACTGATTGCCCAACATTCTGAGCACCGCTACAAAACCATCATCATGAAACTCCTTCGAAAAATTGGAAAGCAAACCTTTGGATACCAACTGCATCAGTACCGTATTGTCTCCCTCGAAGGTGGTGAATATTTCTGTATCAGCTTTGAGTTGTCCTAAGCGATTTTCACTCAAGTAGCCTTTTCCACCACAGGCTTCTCTGCACTCTTGTAGAGAGGCCGTTGTAAACCAAGTGGCATAGGACTTCATCCCTGCGGCGAGACTTTCTATTTCACGAATGTCTTTTTCGCTGCGATTGACAAAGCGATCTGTCAGATAATCCAAGCCAAAACTAATGGCATAGGCCTTAGCTAATAGAGGCATCAAGCGTCTTTGGTGAGATGGGTAGTCCAGCAATAAGGTCTCTGTCTCACCTGCCTTTTGCTCAAATTGGCGTCGCTTGATGCTATGCTTGACGGCAATAGCCAAGCCCGTTTTAGCGGCACTCAGTCCTGCACGAGGTACACAAACTCTGCCTCCTACCAAGGTGCCAAGCATGGTGAAAAATCTACGCATAGGATTACTGATAGGGCTGGTATAATTTCCATTCGCGTCGATGTCTCCAAATCTATTCAGTAGATTCTGTCTCGGTACGCGCACCTGATCAAACCAGATGCGTCCGTTGTCGACCCCGTTGAGACCTAGCTTGTATCCACAATCTTCAACCCGTATACCAGGCAGTTCTTTGTGTTGTGCATCACGAAGAGGTACTAATATTGCATGCACACCATGCTTTTTACCACCGACTATCAGTTGGGCAAATACACTCGCCATTTTTGAGTGCATCGCATTGCCTATATATTCTTTTCCATCCGCTTCCGTAGGCGTATGGATTATGATTTCATCCGTAGTTGGGTTATAGGTAGCCGTGGTTTGTAGTCCGCGAACATTGGAGCCATGACCCGTTTCCGTCATCGCAAAACATCCAGCCAGTACAAGAGTGCCCGTATCTTTAAGATATTTATCATGGTGATATTTGGTGCCTAGCCAGTTGATTGATCCGCCAAACAATCCAAACTGCACCCCAAATTTAATCGCCAAACTCAGGTCGTGATAACCCATTACATCAAAAAGTGCAGCATACTTTCCCATATCAGACTCCCCACCATATTCTGGAGCAAAAGCCAAGGCGCCCAAGCCCTGATCTGCGAGCGCTCGTGTCTGTTGAAGTATATGTTCTCGATAGGCGTCTTTTTCTGGTATCGTCTGCAGAGTGAAAGCAGGGTAGCTAAGTAGTGTCTTGATTTTTGCTTTATACTCGGTATATTCTTTGTCCAGTGCCAGCGTCATTTTATCAATATCAAAATCCGCTACTGGAGCTACAGTCTCCTGCTTCGACAGATGCTGATTGATTTCCACATTATTGACCCCCATGATCTGCTGCAATTCTTGCAAGGCATTTTTGGTTTGATCACTGGCCCAATAGGTAGGATCTTTACAATCATCACAATTTTTTGCCAGCAGAAGGCCAAGATTTATCAAGGAATTTTTTTCATCCTCGTTCGAATCTTTACAATGTTTTAATATGATTTTTTGCCATTCCTGATAGGTCTCATCTCTTGGAGGATTGGTCGGTTCACTCCAATTAAGTGCGATAGCCTTTTCCTCCGCTGTCAAAAACTTTAGGTTATTTAGTTTATCTCTAATCTTTTGAGACTCGCCCGGGCTCAGTATCCCATCTGCCCATCCTACATAGAATAAGGGGAGCACAGCCATCAAGCCTGGTGTGTATTGGATTTTTTGCATAGAAGAAGCACTCATGATAATTCATTTTTAATTATGACGCATAGTTCAATAGAACAGCTACAATATAAAGCTTGATATCTTATATAAAGTTGTCTAATACCATTTAAGTTTAAAGATGCCGCATTCTAAAGCTTAAATGGTATAAGTCGCAAAAAAAATCCCAAAGCTAGGAATAGCTCCGGGACAGGGTGAATGTGTTTTAGTAGACTCTTAGTGTAATGTTTAAAATAATTAATCTTATAGTTTAAAGTTGTTGGGTTTGCATTAATATAAAAAGACACAATCATACTGCTTATAAATAGACAAAAGAAGTGCCAAAGTATTAGCGTTATTTATATATGTACGTAAAGACGAAGTGTGTCATTCTATATTATAAAAAGGATTTGGGGCCTACCGCTGACGATGATTGCGTCTGCCAGAAAAAGGCAGACGCAATCATCGTCAGCGGTCGCTACGTTCTCGGGCTTCGCGTTCGCTACGGACCTCCTCTCGTCGGTCTTCCCCTTCACATCGCTAGTCCAAAAATATGTAGTGAGTAAGAGTAAAAAGTTAGTGAGAAAAACTCATGGATACCTTAATAATTTTGCTTCAAGCTTCTCGTGTAAAGCTGGACTCGTTCAAAAGAGCTTGTCCAATTTTTCTAGCAACACTCGGTTCCTCTCCAATAAAAAAAAGTCGTCGGGCAAACTTTCTTCATTTTGTCTCACTGGATCAAAATTGCTTCTTATAAGTCATTCATGGCTATTTTGGGCTTCTATTTTATGTTTTAATATATAAAAAAAACTGACTAATTTAGCTATAACTTCTATATGTTCGCCATTAATAAAAGTTTCAATCCGATAAATGGTATTAAACAAAAAATAGCCCCATGTAAAAATATTACATGAGGCTAAAACTTT
>CAYZUW010000098.1:0-11938 GCA_964481325.1 uncultured Saprospiraceae bacterium | reverse complement strand
TAGTTAGTTTATAGCCAAAAATCATCGGCGTTCATTTCCATAATTCTATCATGATTTTTAATATACAAATAGTCACTTTCGTTCCGAATATTAAATTCAGGGTAATACAAAAACCACTTGTTTTTCAATTTTACTATTTGAGGGATTTCAAAATAGTAGTTCTTGTCCTTACATGTCAATTTCACATCTAAATCAGCCCATTCACCGACTATAAACCTACCAAAACCCCCATACTGTTTTATTCTTTTCGTGTCAAAAGTTATCTTATCGATCATTGAGGTATCGATAAGAATACCCATATCCCTTTTCATAATATCCAATATATATCCTGCCCTAACAAAATAATTAGCCCACCTATTATCAAACCTATCCGCAATCCACTGCATATATTTGACGGTATCTTTGATCTCGGGTCTATATTCTAGATTTTGAGCCGCAAAATATTGGTGCGCTTCAAAAGGTAAAATGACGTCCAAATATTTAGTTGTATCCTTTGTACTTAAGAAATCTATTACTTGAATGGCCACCTCTTCTGGTGTATCTAGTCCTACTGTATCTGGGACAAAGTCGTATATTGCTAATGGATCGACCTTAGCCTCTTGCTCTTCCATGGTACAACTCCAAGCAAAGACAATTAATACTAAAGGCAAATACTTCATACAGTCTTTATTATCAGTATTGTGTCTAACTGGTGCGAAGGATTTTCTCCATCTTCCTACCTCTTGCTAATTCTTCTATCATCTTGTCTAGGTATCTACAATTTCTAGTCAACTCGTTGTCTATTTCTTCTATTCTGTAGCCACAAATGCCCCCTGTGATAAGGCTCGCGTTGGGATGCAGGGTGGCTCTTTCAAAGAATGTTTAGTAGGTTACTTCTTCATCGATAAGCTCCATTACGCTCGCTTTGTCGAATCCAGTAAGCCATTCTATCACTTCATGCAGTTCATCTACTGTACGTCCCTTTTTTTCTACTTTCGTAACATAATGTGGGTAGACGGATGAAAACTTCATATTGGCTACTCGTTCGTTGTGCTTATCGGTAACTTTTATTTATAATTATATTTTTAGATTATTCTGGTCGCATGAATTCATAGGCGCCTTTACGCAATTGGATTCCGTACTCAAGGTAGGCTTTCATACATGCTAGGAAATTGGCCCAGCCGCCTGTATTCTGTATGAGCCATTGTAGGTTCTTTTCGTTGTTTTCTTTTCCATCTTCACTAACGCTGACTATGGTACTGTTATCCTTATATGCCTTCAAATTGATTTTGACTACCGTTTCAGGATCCCAAACAAACGAAATAGACTTATTGGTTTCTACATGAATTTTTGTCACTGGATATCTATCTGGAAACTCTGGAAATTTCCATAGTAATTCAGCTCCCGTTGCCATAGGTCCACTGCTTTCAGATATAAAATATTGCGTCATCTGCTCAGGCTCAACGATGGCCTCAAAGACTTCATGAATTGGTTTCTGTATTTGTAAGCTTGCTGTAGAGATTAGTCGCATTGTTTGCACTCTTTTTCTGAAACCCAAGATAGGTAATTTAGGCAATATTGTAGCCAGGACACCTGATGGAATTTGTTGAATCGTTTAATCGTTTAACTAAACAGATATACAACTCAACGGATACACAGAGTAAACAGATACACAGAGTAAACAGATAAACAACTCAACATAGATAAACAACTTAACACATAACCAAATATACAGATAACCACCTAAAATGGCCTAGTGATGAGGAAGGGTGATCCCGTAGGGTGAAGACACCGCCCCTTTTCGGGCGGTGGCCGAGCCGAATGGCGAGCCCTGTATCGTAACGACCTAGAGCATCTTGTCTGTGCTTTTCGCACAGCCAAGATGCTCTAGGTAGGCCCCAAAACCTTATAAAACGGGCACGCATGCTAAAAAACAACAATATTTGATAAATTTGTAGCCAATATTGTAACTATTGATGTCTGATGCATTATGATAATGAACCCCTTAAATTAAAGGAAGATTATAATTATGGACGCATGGTATCTAATGTAAATCTTAGTCAAAATCTAGTTGGAACAAAATCGCGATTAATGTCAAGCAAGAGTAATCATGCCACCGAGGATGAAATCCAGCTGGAATGGGCACAAATACAAAAGGCGCAGTCTGACCGCCAACAATTTCGCCCACTTTATGAGCGGTACTATGAGGGTATTTTTCGCTTTGTTTTTAAGCGTGTCGTGGACGAAAGTTTGACGGCAGATATCACCTCGCAGGTGTTTCTAAAGGCTTTGCAAAAACTAAATGGATATACATTTAAGGGAGTTCCTTTTTCGGCTTGGTTATACCGCATAGCAAGTAACGAAGTGGTGCAGCACTATCGTAATACTAAAAAGAACCGAGTCGTCTGTATACAAGATACGCAGCTAAATGATTTGGCTGATGAATTAGAGTACGATGATACACTTCACCAACTAAAGGACAAAATGGTGGAATGTCTCAACATACTCAAGGAAGATGAACTACAACTGATAGAACTGAGATTTTTTGAAAAACTACCTTATAGAGAAATCGCAGAGATAATGGGCCTGACAGAAAGTAATGCAAAAGTGAAAACATACCGCATTACAGAGAAGCTAAGTAAAACTATAAACAAAAAAAATTAAAACTAAATTCTAAACTTTTGTGATATGAAAAAAGATAATTACAAAGTAAAATTTAACCAGGAGATGCCAAGCGCTAGCGACATCAGAAAACATCAAGATTTTGATGGATTGATGGCGGACTACGAACATCGAAACAACGCGGCTCCTGAACCAGGACGAAAACCTAAGACCAGAAAGCTGTTTAAGCGTTTAGCCCTAGCTGCAGCTGCAGCGATCGGTCTATTGATCGTAGCGATAGGATTCAATAAAGGCAAGAAAAATAATAAAGCGTTGGCGAATAATCATACATACGCCGCTTATGTCAATCCGCCATTGAAAAACACCGTGCCTGAAGAAGTTTTTGAGGCAAAGGTTGATGCCTATCAAGGAGGTCGTATCCTTTTCAAATCGGGTACTGTAGCCGTGGTACCACCACGCGCCTTCGCAAATCGTGCTGGTGAGGTGGTTGCTGGTGAAGTAGAAATCAAAATCAAGGAGTATCACGATTATATAGACTTTTTTCTTTCTGGTATACCGATGGAATACGATTCACTGGGCGTCCAATATCAGCTAGAGTCAGCAGGTATGATAGAAATCTATGCAGAGCAAGATGGCGAACGTCTTGACTTTATGCCTGAAAAATCTATCGATATAGAACTTAAATCTTCTGTACAGGTAAGACCTGGAGACAAGGAGCCGAATTTCAATATCTACGAGCTAGATCAAGAGGCGCAAAACTGGAAGTACATCACTCGTGATAAAATGGAATTTATAGATGAAGCACCTGTAGTATCTGGATCTAATATTGAAAGCGCTGACAATACTATTGCATCTCTATCCACAAAATTAGAAAATCTAGGCAATGTCATTGCGTCAGAGCTAAAAGCATTTGAGCAAACTTTACCACTCCCTGTACAACCAAGAAAACCAGAAAAAGCAAATACCAATAATTATACTTTTGACTTGAAGGTCGACAAGTTGGTAATACAAAACAATACTTCTGTAGAGGAGCAAAAATTGCAAAAGGAAGAAGCTGCTTTAAGAGATTTAAAGCAAGCCTACTCCAAGGCCATCTGGGAAGTACTCCCTGGCCAAGCTGCATGGTCTCCTGCCATCCCTAATACGCAATGGGACGATTACAATATCAAAACTGCTGGAGATGGTCAATATACCGTATCTTTCATCAAAGCAGGAAGCAAAGTAGACATACAAGTAAAGCCCGTCTTAGTAGGAAAGGACTATCAAGAGGCAGTAGATAAATTCAATAAAAAGTACGCAGATTTCACAAATGAAGTAGCAGCAAGACGAGCGAAGATAGATCAAAAAAATGCAGAATTGGAGGAAATCAAAAACACTAGGAAATTAGCGTACCAAGATCGAATAGCGGCGCTCAAAGCACAAGGACATGACCAAGAAGCGTCTAATCAGATGGTAGAGCGTCAAGTACTTAATAGATTCAACGTCACTAGTTTTGGTATCTGGAACTGCGATCGTCCACTTCCTCCATTTGTCAGTTCTTTGAAAGGAAAGTTTAGAGATCAGCACGACTTAAATTATGAAGGCTTGACTGCTTTCAGAGTAGACAAAAGTCGCAACACTGTAGCAAGATTTGTTGCTAGGGATGGCATCGATGTACAATTCGATAATAAGTCAGACAACATGATGTGGTTTGTGACCGATGAAAATAAAATAGCTGTATATCGTCCACAGGCTTTCAAGAAGATTAAAAAGAAGAAAGGAAATTTCACTTTCGTCATGGACCTAGAAGAAAAAGAAGTTAATAACGAGGAGGATATTAGAGAGATTTTAAGTTTTGAGTAAAGAGATATTTAAAGGATAGCATAATAATAACCTCTCTCATTTGTTTGTTCCTATACCGTACGGTGTAGGAACATTTTTTTTGGGGTGATGCCAAGATTGCTAAAAAACGAAATTTGTGATTAGCTTTCAAATTGTATCTTTAGTGTGAGGAATCACAGCATAAAAAAAGATGCCTGCACAAGCTCATCTGTATTAATAAATCTTTGGATAGTTATACCTGGTCGCAATAAAAGCTCTCTTACCGTATAAAAAAAACCTTTCTTAAAGTTAAGAACACTTCCTATCTCAGAAATGATATATCTCCCATCGATTCTTTTTACGGATTGGGCTTGTCCGCAGTACGGACAATAGTTGGTTTCAGCTGGAAGAGTAAGATTACAATTAATACAATGACGCATATGGCATTCAGTTCTTGTTTAATTCAGAATTTCGTACTAGGATTATTGCTAATTTTAAAAATAAGAATTATAAATCAAAAAAGGCCAATGAACTCGTAAACTCATTGACCCTTTGCTTATCAATTAACTTAGATTAATTCTTAAACTTCCCTTTTTTTCCGTTCATCACATTTCTTTCTTTGTCGGTATCCGCTAAGCGATTGCTTGGGTCGATAATGATGGATTCTATATTTTTGGACTTGATAGGCACTTCGAGGGTGTAAGATTCATTTGTCCAAGGCCAGTCCGGGTAGGTTTCGTAAGTGATGCCGTTTTCGCTTTTCTTAGATCCACGCATCATTTGTAATGGAATAGTAATGTACGTTTTATCTCCATTCACTTCGGTAATTTCTAAGTCGACTGGCATCGGCATCAAACCTTCTTTCATCAATTTTATAGTAGTCGTTTTCTTTTCCTTCTTGGATACTTCTGCGATGGAATAATTGATGGTCTTGGTAGTTTGTACAAAGTACTCTCTATACCAATCTAACTCTAAGCCTGACTCTTTTTCCATGACGCGAATAAAGTCATTATCGTTAGGATGACGAAAAGCCCATTCGTCAAAATACCTAAGCATACCTTTTTTGAATACATCCGTTCCTACTAGGTACTCTATCTGCGATAAGAATACTGCTCCTTTAGAATAAGACGCTTGTCCATAGGCGAAATTGGTTGTAAAATGATCTGCGTGCGTTGTCAAGGGCTCTTCTACCCCACTGCCAATAAGATTCATATAGCCTGCGTAGGATCTCGCGTGCGCGAATTCTACCACTTCACCAGGTATCAAGCCTTTCCCTCTTAGGTAGTTCATCACATTGTTAGAGGCAAATGATGTAAATCCTTCATCCATCCAAGCGTATAGGGCTTCATTGGTCCCAAGATTCATTTGATACCAACTGTGCATGAGTTCGTGTACCGATACGCCTACCAAGCTTTGCAGATTTCGCTCTCCCGTAATTAATGTCGCCATCGCGTACTCCATACCACCGTCTCCTCCTTGGATGAAACTGTATTGGTCGTATGGGTATTCGCCATAGTTCTCGTTGATATAGTCCATGGCTACATCCATTATACCTGGCAAAAGCTTCCAGTTGTCTTTTGTTTTTTCATTTTCCTGATAGAGGAAATGTAAGGTAACGCCATCTTTTCTGCGTAATTTGGTATGCGTATAATCTGGATCTGCTGCCCATGAAAAATCATGTACTTTGGGAGCCTTTAGATGCCATGTTTGCTTCTGACCAGGCGTATGGCTTACATTCATGCCTTCTTTTTGATATCCGTGGCCTATTTGATCTGCATTCTGTAGATAGCCTGTTCCTCCAACTGTATAATTATTATCTATAGAAATCTTCACGTCAAAATCTCCCCAAATACCATGAAACTCTCTGCCTATATAAGGATTGGCATGCCAGCCTTGGTAATCGTACTCACACATCTTAGGATACCATTGGGTCATAGAATAGGATATCCCTTCTGCGTTATTTCTACCTGATCTACGGATCTGATTGGGTACTTGTGCTTCGAACTCCATCTCTAAGACGGCACTACTTCCCGCTCTAATCGGCTCCGCAAGATCCACTTCTAAAATGGTGCCCACGATCTCATAATTTACCTTTTTACCATTTTGAGAAAGTGACATAATCTTTTGATAGCCATACTCATTGGGCTGTAACTTGGAGATTCTATCGCCTACTCTAGAGTCTGGGTCTTTGATTGTCCTTGATCTGACGTCCATCATGCTCCCTGGTTGAAATGCATTGAAATACAAGTGATAGAATACACGCTTCAAATCATCTGGTGAATTGTTGGTGTAGATCAATTTTTGTTTTCCCTTGTATTGATGTGTATTGACATCGAAATCAATTTCCATTTCGTAATTGACTGCTTGTTGCCATCGTTGCGCGTTCATTGTTGCAAAAGCAAGAAAGGAAAGCAGAATTATCAGGCTTGATTTTATTTTCGACATTGTATATATTTTTTCTTTGCGAAATTAATAAAAGTATTGTCTTTTTAAATCATGTAACTGGTCCGTTGAGTATTTAATTACGAGATTTAACTAGAAATTAACCTTCCCTCAGTACATTTTTATTGTCCAAATTATATACATAAATTACTCATAATCAGATATTTGATTCATGAACTTCCATTTTAACATTTGTAACAATCATATTGGCTCAATAGTGTATGGTATTTGCAATATGCAAGGTACGCATGACTACTACCATCAAAATATTCTGTATTGCAGCTTCTTTTACGCTATTCACTTTAAGCACCACAGGCTTAGAGCTGGAAGATACGAATGACTTCGCTTCTGAAGAGGTCATATGTGAAACAGAAGGAGAAGAAATAGCGCCTTAGGCCGTAAGCTTCTCTAGCTATCTTATTACCATTATACATTACTTTCCATACTCTTTGCACACTAAGGATATCTACCCTCTAATGAAATTGAGTCCATTCCTAAAAATCATGGAACCCTAATTATAAACATTACAAACAGACTTAAATTTTCCGAGTGAAGGATGGTAAGAACAGCTCATTTTCGAGCTGGTCCCGATTTTTTCATCGGGACGGAAGTGAAAAGGGACTTCTGGACAGCCTGACCCCATTACCCAGCACCCCTTTGCTAGGTCGCGCTGATTGGGCTGGGTAATGGGGTCACTCCCAAAAGATAATACTTATAGTACCTATTGCAAGATACTTGGTCTAATACCATTTACATCAGAGAATGTCGCATATCTTTTGACAGAATTTCTCAAGCTCTGCGTTAAAAATACTTTCCGACAGTGGTCGGGACAGGCTGCGATAGCTAAGGCATTCCCTGCGCTTTTTGCCTTGATCTTAAAAAATTCTTTTCAAAATCTAACCCGACATCATCAAATGCAAATGGTATAATACTTTGACATTTTGTCAGGTTTTTCTCAATTTTGACCTAAATTGTGGAGTGAAAGTGGAAGGTCTTAATAGCCATTGATAAAGAGTATATTATGTATAACGATAATCCTACTATAAATAATCTAAACACTAAATCTGTTGATGAAAGCAGGCAAGGGGAAGCTCTAGAGCTGACCGCCAAACCTACGGAAGGGGTAAAGAAATTCTATATAGAAAGCTATGGTTGTGCGATGAATTTTTCGGATTCGGAGATTGTGGCTAGTATCTTGGCTAAGGAGGGCTATAGCTCTACGCGAGAATTTAAAGAGGCGGACTTGATACTAATCAATACTTGTTCTATCCGTGAAAAGGCAGAGCAGATGGTGCGTCTTCGTTTACGCCAGTTTGACAAGACGAAAGAGAAAAGACCAGGGGCGCTAGTAGGGGTGCTAGGCTGCATGGCGGAAAGATTGAAGGCTAAGTTTTTGGAGGAAGAGAAGTTGGTGGATATGGTCGTGGGCCCCGATGCTTATCGAGACTTGCCTAAGCTGATCGCAGAAGCAGAAGATGGCGGAAAGGGGGTGAATGTTTTTCTATCTAGAGAAGAGACCTATGCGGATATCAGCCCTGTTCGCTTGGGCAGCAATGGAGTCAACGCGTTTATCTCTATCACAAGAGGTTGTGATAATATGTGTAGCTTTTGTGTGGTTCCCTTTACGAGAGGAAGAGAACGATCAAGAGAGCCTTTTTCTATAGTCGCCGAAGCTCAAGACTTGGTGGATAGAGGATTTAGGGAAGTGACGCTGCTTGGGCAAAATGTGGACTCCTACAAATGGGAGAACCCTGAGACAGGTGAAAAGAAATCTTTTGCAGGACTGCTAGAAATGGTGGCCAAAGTAGACCCAAGGTTGCGTGTTCGTTTTTCTACTTCACATCCAAAGGATCTCAATAACGATGTCCTCTTTGCCATCAAGAAGTATCATAACATTTGCAACTATATACACCTCCCTGTACAAAGTGGTAATAGTAGAATTCTGAAATTGATGAATCGCACCTACGACAGAGAATGGTACAAGGAGCGCATCGACAAGATTTATGAAGTGATTCCGGACTGTACGGTTTCTTCCGATATTATAACAGGTTTCTGTACGGAGACCGAAGAGGAACATAAAGACACGCTGTCAATCATTGAGTACTCTAATTATATCATGTCGTACATGTTCAAATATAGCGAACGCCCTGGAACGGTGGCAGAACGAAAATACGAAGACGATATTCCTGAGGAAGTCAAAAGTAGACGCTTGACGGAAATAGTGGATCTGCAAAACAAACTATCTCTTGCGCACAATCAATTGGATGTAGGCAAAACGTTTGAAGTCTTGATAGAGGGCGACTCTAAAAAATCTAAGGATGACTTCAAGGGTAGAAATTCTCAAAACAAGATGTGCATCTTCCCTAAAAAAGAGGGATTAAAACCTGGTGACTATGTCATGGTAAAAGTCAAAGAAGTGAACTCTGCTACCCTCTTGAGTGAAATCGTTAATGTCTGTGAAGAACTGAACTAAGCAAGAGACTAAATAATTTAACACAAAATAAATACTCGTATCAAGAATCTACTTTCTATAAAGCAACGTTTTGGCATTATCGGCCAGTCTGTCAAATTAGATCAGGCATTGGATACTGCGGTGCGTGTATCTACCACAGACTTGACCGTGCTGATCAGTGGAGACTCTGGGGTTGGTAAAGAAGTTTTCTCTAAAATAATTCATTCGCTCAGTGCACGCAAGCATAACAATTTTATTGCTATCAATTGTGGCGCCATACCAGGTGGTACAATCAATTCAGAGTTGTTTGGTCATGAGAAAGGAGCCTTTACAGGCGCAACCTCTGAGCGCAAGGGATACTTTGAAACGGTAGATGGTGGTACTATATTTCTAGATGAAATCGGAGAGATGCCTTTAGATACACAAGCGTATCTTTTGAGAATTTTAGAGTCTGGAGAATTTATCAAAGTGGGTTCGAGCAAAGTGCTCAAAACAAATGTGCGCATCATCGCTGCCACCAATGTGAAGTTGGACGAAAAGATACGAAATGGTAAATTTAGAGAAGACCTTTTTTATCGGCTGAATACAGTTCCCATCCAAGTGCCTTCGCTCACAGAAAGAAGAGAAGACATCTTCATGTTGTTTAGAAAGTTTGCCACTGACTTTGCCGATAAGTATAAGACCTCTCCTATCCAACTTGACGAACAGGCACGTATCCTAATCGAAAACTATGCATGGCCTGGCAATATTCGGGAGCTCCAAAATATGAGCGAACAACTCTCTGTCTTGGCGCAAGATCGCATCATCACAGCGGAGCGACTCATAGAGATGATTCCAAATATAACGCAGCGCAATCTTCCTGCCATGCGCAAAAGATCGGGTAGCGGTGAGGATTCATTTCAAGAAAGAGAAATTTTATACAAGTTGCTTTTTGATATGAAAAACGACATGAATGACCTCAAGGCATTGGTATTCGAATTGATCAAAAGCAATAACCTGAGTGTCTCTAATGTAAACAAGCTCAAGCAACTGCAATCTCCTGCGAACAGTAGTCATGAATGGCAAAGTTCATTTGCGGAAAATAGACATGCTAGCCCTGAGCCGATAGACGAGCTGCCTACTACAAATGGGGAATACAGGTACGAATCTCCCGATGACGGAAAGCCATTCATCATACAGCCTGAACAAAATCAAGATACTTTTGATTCTATGGAAATTGTAGAAGAGTCCCTATCTCTAGAAGACATGGAAAAGGATATGATCAAGAAAGCACTCAAGAAACATAATGGACGCCGTAAGGATGCCTCTGTCGATCTTGGTATTTCTGAACGGACCTTATATCGCAAAATCAAGCAGTACGAAATATAAAACTGCCGGCGAGCCCAGTCTCTAAGTACATGGTTTAATTTTTTGTAATCGCAATGGGCAAACATACTGGTAGACATGCAGAGCAAGGCGCTATTGCTTGTACTTCTATATCTGAAGTGCAACCTGCCGAATCAGAATCAACAACCATCAAGGTGTATATAGAACTGCCATCTGCAGGAAATTCTCCCGCAGCACCAAGCGAAATAGGTGTCCCATAAGCAGTTCCTCCAGGGTTTAATAATACCCCTTGAAAAAATACGTCGTAGGTATTACTAGCTCCAGGTGCATCTGTATTTACGATAAGATCTATAAGCATAAAATCATCGAATCCAGAATTAGAGCTTCCGTTATCATTACATGTAGTGCTTGATACGGTGGTTTCCAGATTTGCACAAAACTCAAAGTCATTATTGTTATCCATCATTCCCAAACCACTAAAGCTGGCAGTGTGTTGGTCGACCCCAACATGGCTAAAGCCAATCGGCATGCTCGCGGAATCGAGCCTAATTATGAAGTCTCCAACTGCACCAATTTGCAAGTTGTACGCTTGTCCATTATCAATGGTATCCCGACCAATAACCATATCTTGGGGAGTATCTATCATCCCATTGTTATTAGCGTCATTATAAATCAATACTATGATATCGCTCCACGTTGAAAGATTCGCACAAGGGCAGCTTGCAGCAAAATCAACCGTACCATTTATTTGGTTTGCGGGCTCTGAAACACAATCACAGGCTTCAAAATCTCTCTCGGCACCTGTCGGATCTATGGTTATACTAGACATAGTAGCTCCTGTGGTCTTATCAATGGTGTAATAAGTATTTCTATCTGCAGGATCTGGTCCATTGTCTCCCGTTGCTCCAAATAGAGACCCATCTGTAAAAAAACCAAGGGCTTCCATATCATCAATACCATTGAAAGAGCCCACCACAGTTTGGACTGTCCCATCGGTTTTATCATATATAACCAACATGCCTCCATTACCTCCTCGATTAGCGATTGCAAATAGATCCCCTGTTGTGATGTCCACTGCGACATCATCGATATCGTATACCATTTGACTGATAACTATATCAAATACTTCTTCTAATATAACGTAGTCTACATTTGCTCCAAATGCATTTTGTACAAGCGTTCCTGTAAAAGGATCAATTTGAATAAGGAAATCATGAACTCCTACTCCATTTCTTCTGACAGACGCCATGAATGTATTGAGATATGGATCATAACTCAATCCGTCTACATCCCCTATAGTTAATTGTCCTAATACCC
>CAYZUW010000097.1:0-11988 GCA_964481325.1 uncultured Saprospiraceae bacterium | reverse complement strand
CATAGTGTGAGGGGTGACCAAATTTTGAAAATTGGTTGCTCCTTTTTTATTTAGGTCTATTGACTATGAAATGAGCCAGCTCTCTTAACTCTTCTTTCCTATTTTGAAACTGACTTGAAACCTTGCTTAGCAAAAGGATCGCTTTGTCTAAATATTCCATTTTGAGTGCCGTCATCTTCTCTTGAATCCCACATGAATCCATAACTGATCTCACTTGCAACAATTTTTCTTGAATAGCCAAGTCACTGCCGTACAAGTTCCTGAATGCAATGCTATCCTTACCTAGATGTTGCAAAGTAGTAAGATATAAAATTGTCTTTTTCTTCTGTTGTATATCTCCGCCTATCATCTTTCCTACACTCGCTTGCTCACCGTATGTATCCAATAGGTCATCTTGTACCTGGAAAGCAATTCCTATATTGATTCCGAAATCATAGAGATGCTTTGCGTCATCATCACTAGCCCCACCAAGGATAGCCCCCACCATTAAAGAGCAAGCTAGCAAGACCGCCGTTTTGAGCTTGATCATCAAGAGATAGTCTTCAATGGAAACATCCTCCTGCGTTTCGAAATCAATATCATACTGTTGCCCCTCACAAACCTCCTTGGCAGTTTGCGTGAATAAAGTCAGAATTTTGTATCGTTTATCACTATCCTTTATCTTGAGTAGCTCTTCATACACGAGAATCAACATAGCGTCTCCAGACAATATTCCACTATTGACTCCAAATTGCTTGTGTACACTTGGCTTGCCCCGTCTAGTATCTGCAGCATCCATGATGTCATCATGCACTAAAGAAAAATTGTGGAAAAGCTCTATCGCGTATGCACACTGTTTTGAGGTGTCAGAAACCTTATCTTGAAATAAACCATGGGCTAAAAGCAAAAAAGAAGCCCTAATATGCTTACCTCCTAGATTCATTATGTAGTTCACAGGGTCATACAATCCTTGAGGGGCCACTTCAATGCCTCGGGTTTTTAAATAGAGACTGTACGCCTCACGAACACTTTCTAAATCCAACATGTATACTACTTTGACGCTAAGATAGTAAGCTTTGATTCCTTTGTGAACAATCCAATAATTTAGGCATCATATTTGAATAAATAATATGTATTAGGTCCTTTCAGCCACAAATATATCATATCTGTTGACTGAATCAATTTTATAAAAAAGTAATCTGAGGATAGCAATATGCTGAACAACAAACTTAAAATCTTAATAATTGACAAGAGCGATGAGGATATCGCGCTTATTAAGAAGCACATTTTGGTTACTTTGCCAAAAAGTGAACTTTTTATAGCTAATGCTTTCTTTGAAGGAATCAACCATGCCAACTCGGAGGAGATAGACTTAGTATTCTTGAATTTGATGTTGCCAGATTCTTCTGGATTCAAAACGCTTACCTCATTTGTTGATGCACAGCCAAATGCCCCTGTAATCATCATTACAGAAAAGTCTAATGAAATCTTGGGTAATCAAGCCATCAAGGCAGGTGCGCAAGACTTTTTGGTGAAGAGTGATATTGATTCAAAACTGATTGGAAGAGCGATTCGGTACTCTGTGCAAAGACATGCTAGTCAACTGAAGTTTAAAAATATCAGCGAAGACCTAACCAAAACCCAGAAAAGGTTTTTGGAGGCACAAAGGATGGGTAAATTTGGTTGTTGGGAAATGAATATTGTTTCACACGAAATGATTTGGTCTGACGAAGTCTTTGTTTTATTTGGTTTTCAAAGCCAAAGCTTCATGCCTACTATGTCTGAATACTTGAACTATGTTCATACAGATGACAAAGAGAAAGTGGAAACTTTTTTTGACAATATCTCTAAATCTGATGAGACTCAAAATCTTGAACACCGTATCGTAACAGAGGGCAGAAATATTAAGTATATTTCTATTCAGTCAAGGCTAGTGCTGGAAGATAGCAGTAAAAAGCTAAAAGTTGTAGGTGCTTTACAAGATATCACTGCAAGAAAAATCAACGAAAAGTTGATGATTGAGAAAAATCTTTCTCGTGGCATGCTGAATGTAAAAGAACAGATGCTTACAGATATAGGTTTCCAAATCCGTACGCCATTATCTTCTATAACTAACTTGCTGTTTTTATTAGAAAACATCCCAGCCAGTCCAAAACAATCAGAGTTGGTACATGGCTTGAAAAATTCATTCAACGAACTATTTGGTGCAGTTAACAATTTGCTCAATTATTCTATAGTAGGGCAAGAGAGCATGCATGATATCGAGGAAGAATTTAGGTTAGAAGAATTTATGGAAGCTTTTAGACGTATGATCACGCTAAAGGCTGGAACGAATAAAATGGAGGTATCATTTGACATCTCCGAAAGTACACCTACCAAGGTGCTCACTTTTCCTAAAAAGGTTACACAGTTGTTTTACAATATCGCCAATTTGGTATTTAACGAGGATGAGAGTGTTACAAAAGTAGGTGTAAGAGCAGGTATGTCAGCAGAGCATCCTAGCAGTCAGTTTGAACTAAGACTCGATGGGTACAAACCCAGCTTTTTCAACCCAGACATGGTTGCACTTTTAAAAGAAGAGAACTACAAAAAAATCCTTGATAATATTGAGAATACCCAGAATCACCATCTACTCAATGTGGCTATTTTGAACAAAATAGTTAAGCAAATCAAGGGTGATTTGGTTATCAATTTAGAAGAAAAGAGTATCAAAATGTGTCTACCTGTCAAGATGGTACAGACTGTTGCCTATGATGCGAATGCACAAGCACCATTGAGTTCGCTCAGTGTTTTATTAGTCGAAGATCACTTTTTGAATCAAATCGCTACCAAGAAAATTTTAACCACTTGGTCAGAACATGTCAGCGTTGACATTGCAGAAAACGGCTTAGTTGGTTTAGAAAAATTTCGAGAACATGGTTACGATTTGGTTTTGATGGATATACAAATGCCTGTCATGGACGGGATAGAATCTGCTACCAAGATTCGGGAACTGAGCGAAGTACCTATCATCGCTTTGACAGCCAACGCTACCTCGCAAGAAGAGAAAAGATGCAAAAATGCAGGCATCAACGATTATCTCACAAAACCTTTCAAACCAGAGGAATTGCACGCTAAAATCATGACCTTATTGCTCCAAGGACAACAAGGTGCATAACAAGAAAATGATGTTCTTCATCTAGTTGTAAAATAGTGGGACCATTTTAAATATGGTTCGGTAATTTTTCGAAAATTATACATCGACTAGTAGTAAACAATTGGTTGTCAATCGATTACACAGACTGCGGAAATAGTTTTAATGTTCTGGTTGTCAACGATTTAAAATTTAATTACCGAACCATAGTTTAAATTAATCCTCAATCCATCTTATCTTGTTGTCTTTTAGGTTATACTCAACGGAAATTTGGTTTGTGCATGGATATCATCGAAAAAGACATCATCATTATTGGAGCAGGCCCAGCTGGCTTAGTCTGTGCTTTAGAAGCCAGCCTACAGAAGATGGATTATCTTATTCTGGAAAAGGGTCTATTAGTCAATAGTATTTACCACTTCCCTACGAATATGACTTTCTTTTCTACCTCTGAAGTATTAGAGATAGGTAACATCCCTTTCATTTCGCATACAGATAAACCTACTAGAAAAGAAGCGCTGGAGTATTACAGACGTATTGCCACAGCTCACGATATAGACATTAGATATCGGCAAACCGTCCGTTCAGTAGAAAAAAACCAGTTTAAATTCGAATTAAAAACCCAAGATAAAACCTATCTCTGCCAGTATGTTATAGTAGCCACGGGCTACTACGATACGCCGAACTTACTCCAAATAAAAGGAGAAGATTTGCCTAAAGTAAAACACTACTATGATGATGCGCATCCCTATATTGGTCAAAACATAGCTATAGTAGGTGCAGCCAACTCTGCCTGTGATGTTGCCCTTGAAACCTACCAAAAAGGCTCGCATGTCACTATGATTATTAAAGATGATAGCATCTACGAAAAAGTAAAATATTGGATAAAGCCAAACATTGAAAACAGGATTAAAGAGGGAAAGATAAAAGCCCTATTCAACAGCCAGATCAAAGAAATACAAGCCGATAAGATTATTGTTTCTACACCTGACGGAGAGCAGGTTATTGACAATGACTACGTCCTGGCTATGACAGGCTATAGACCCAACTATGCTTTTTTGAAAAGTATAGGCATTATACTCGACCCTGAGACAAATATCCCAGTCTTCAATGAGGAAACCTTGGAATCCAATATCCCCCAATTATATGTGGCAGGCGTAATCTTGGCAGGCGATAACACGAGCAAATTATTTATAGAAAACACAAGGCACCATGGCAAACAAATCATCAAGGATATAAAGCGTAAGATTTCGGCGAACTATGCTTAAGATTGCCTACTCTCCTATATATAAGTATAGTCTGCCAGAGGGGCACCGCTTTCCTATGATGAAGTACGAGTTGCTTCCAGAGCAGCTCTTGTACGAAGGCACCATTACGGAAGATAATTTTTTTCACCCCGAGGCACTTACCAATGATATTATTCTGCGCACCCATGACGCCGAATACTGGCAAAAGCTCAAAGACCTGAGTCTTAGCCCTAAGGAGATTCGCAAGATTGGATTTCCATTATCGAAGGAGTTGATTACCCGAGGTACACATATCTCGCAAGGGACTATAGACTGCGCCCTCTATGCGCAACAGTATGGCGTATCTCTCAATATCGCTGGTGGCACCCATCATGCTTTTGCAGATCGTGGCGAAGGTTTTTGCCTACTAAATGATATTGCCATTGCCAGCAATTATCTTTTGGATCAAGGTCTCGCCAAGCAAATCTTGGTCATAGATCTGGATGTCCACCAAGGTAATGGTACAGCAAAACTGTTTGAACAAGAGCCGCGGGTTTTCACTTTTAGCATGCATGGTGCTAAAAACTATCCCACTAAGAAAGAAAAAAGTGATCTAGATATCGGGCTTCCAGACAAGACGGAAGACCAATATTTTCTAGACACGCTCTACAACACGCTCCCGCCACTCTTAAATCAAGTACAACCCGATTTTATTTTTTACCTGTCTGGTGTTGACATTTTGGCGACAGACAAACTAGGCCGTTTGAGCATGACACAGCAAGGGTGCAAGCGTCGAGATCAGTTTGTTTTCGAAACTTGCCACAAGCACCAAATCCCTGTCGCGGTCAGCATGGGAGGTGGTTACTCTGAGCGTCTAGCAGACATTATTGAGGCCCATGCCAATACATTTCGCTTAGCGCAAGAGATTTATTTCTAAGAGTATGGTAAGTATATTTTGGGGCCTACCTAGAGCAGCCTTCTAAGGGCGGCTGTCTAGGTCGCTACGTTCCAGGGCTCGCTATTCGCTCGGCCCTGCGGCAAAGAAAAATTGCCTTGGTCTATCGATACCATCTGCCTTAAGCTAGAAAAAAGCTGAAGGCAGCTAGCATCGATCCCCTTGCACATCGCTAATCCAAAAAAAATCAGATAATTGAGACCCCTCTAGCTTAGTGTAATACACTAATTGTACCTACCTTTGAACAGAATAATTATATATAATTGAGCCCACTTTGGAAACTCATGGACCCCTAAAACGTCTCTTTTAGAATCCACTTGTTTTTGGAGTAGACTCACAATTAAATCTTTTCCTTGTCAAGCGCTTTTGCACCCTCATCTTTACCTACTTACGCATATGTAATATTGCCTATTGCAATAGCGCAACACTATACCTATAGTGTACCCAGTAGTATGGCACCTACTTTAGTAATAGGGATGAGGGTCGAAGTACAGTTTGGCAAATCAAAACTATATACAGGAATTATAGCTGGATTTACAGACAAAATAAATCCACAGGTAAAACCCAAGCCCATACTCAGCATTTTGGATTTAGCGCCCATGGTGGACGAAAAGCAACTTCAGCTGTGGTCTTGGATAGCGAAGTACTATGCTTGTACAATTGGAGAAGTAATGAATGCCGCTTTGCCAGGTAAGCTAAAACTTAATAGTGATTCCAAGGTGTATCTCTCTCCTACTTTTGATCATAATATGCAAGGCCTTTCGGATAAAGAATTCATGGTTATAGAGGCCCTGATTCTCCAAAAGGAAATCAGCATGTCCGATATCCAAAGCATACTAGGTCAAAAATCAATCACAAAATTGATTAACAACTTGATTGAGAAACGCCTCATCTTTATTCGACAAGTATTAAAGACAAAGTACAAGGCAAAAGTAGTAGACTGTGTTCGTCTGACTCAAAATTATCAAGAATACCCAGAGTTGCTAAATGAAGCTTTCGAACTAACTTCTAAATCGGAAAAGCAAACCAATGCCTTGCTTGGTTTTGTACAACTTCAGAAAGCCAATAAATTCGTTAGGAAAAGTGAGCTCTATAAAAAAGCCAACATAGACACCTCTGTCATCAAGGCCATGGTGAAAAAAGAAATTTTTGAAGTCTATCCTAGAACTGTGAGCCGCATACTATCAAAAGAGGTAGACTTGGACGAGCATCCTCCTTTGACGCAAGCGCAATTAGAGGTCATGCCTAAGATAAAGGCCTCTTTTGAAGAGAATAAACCTATCCTTCTACACGGAGTAACAGGAAGTGGAAAGACAAGAGTGTATGTGGAGTGTATAAAGGAGGTGATTGAGAAAGGCGGTCAGGTACTATATCTCTTACCTGAAATAGCACTGACCACCCAGATTATTAATCGCCTAAAGAAATTATTTGGTAATGACATCATGGTCTATCACTCTAAAATGAATGATGACCAAAGGGTTGAAATTTTTGATTCCGCTCGTAAGGATGGAAAAATATTTCTTGGTGCGCGGTCTAGTATATTTTTACCTTTCAGTAAGCTAGACTTGATTGTCATTGATGAGGAGCATGATCCTTCTTACAAGCAAAACGAGCCCGCTCCAAGATACCATGCAAGAGATACCGCTCTGTATATGGCCACGCTTTATAGTGCTAAAGTAATTATGGGAACGGCCACCCCTTCTGTCGGAACCTACACCAACGCACTAGCTGGTAAATATAATTTAGCAGAGTTAAATGAACGATACGCTGGATTAGCTATGCCCGAAATAGTAATCGTTGACAAGAAAAAAGAAATCTCCCAAAACAAAATAAAAGGTCAATTCACCTCTGTCTTACTAGATGAAATTCAGGGCGCTCTAGATAGAAAAGAGCAGGTTATCCTCTTTCAAAATAGACGAGGATATGCCCCTACTATATCTTGTGATGATTGTGCGTGGAAAATGGAGTGCAGCAACTGTGATGTTAGCTTGACCTATCATAAGTATACCCACAAGATGCATTGCCACTATTGCTCTTCTCGGCATCCACTTCCTGAGTCATGTCCAGCCTGTGGCAACAAACACCTTAATGAAAAAGGCTATGGTACGGCAAAAATAGAAGACGAGATTATTTCCTTTTTTCCAAAAGCCATCATAGGAAGAATGGATTTTGACACCGTTAGCACCAGAGCTGCTTACGAAGATTTATTGATGGATTTTGAAGATAGACAAATAGATATTTTAGTAGGTACTCAGATGATTACTAAGGGACTTGACTTTGATAATGTGAGTATTGTTGGTGTATTGAATGCTGATCAACAATTCGCCTATCCAGATTTCAGATCCAATGAACGAGGATTTCAACTTATCTTACAAGTGAGTGGACGTGCGGGAAGAAAAAATAAACAGGGAAAGGTAATTGTTCAAACCTTTGACCCCACACACCCTGTGCTACAAGACATCATCCAATACGATTATAAAAGGTTCTATCATAGAGAAATTTTCGAGCGTAAGGAATCTTCATATCCTCCCTTATCTAGAATGATAAAAGTAACGCTCAAGCATAAGAAAATTCCAAATCTACAGGATGCCACTTTGTTTTTTGACCACCTAATCAGACCACAACTTGGTGAACGTTTAATGGGGCCAGCCTCGCCCTACATTGGGCGTATACGCAGCTATTATCTGATGGATTTTTGGATTAAACTTGAAAACAGAGGAGCCGTTTTGAAAAGCATAAAGAGTCTACTCAAAGCCGCAGCGGCTCAAGTAAAAGCAAGTCCTGGAGCCTCTCAACTAAGGGTTGTTATAGATGTAGATCCATACTAAGAAAAGCCCAATACTTGCATTACAACGTATCATAGCTTATTTTTGAATATAAATTAATTGCGAATTCTACACATGAAATATTTAACTATCTCGTTACTGATTGTCTCTCTATGCCTTAGTTTACTTATGTCCTGTGGAGGGAATGCCTCAGCGGATGATACTTCAGAAGCATCTAGACCTAATAATAGCATAAATAATCCTAGTGATAAACTTAGCAAGGAAGAAAAAATTGCTAGAATGAATGAGGCTCACAGGGATAAAAGCGTAGTTTCTGAAGAGGATTTATCAGTAAATGCTAAGAAAAATACAAATCCCGACAAAATAGGGTCTGATCAAGCAGAACAATCTTCAAGAAACATGAGAAGAAAGTATGAAGAGGTCATGAATAATCCCCCAACCGCTAAACAAAAATTAATTGCAGATAATATTTGCAAATGCTTAAATAATAATCCTCTTTTCAAAACTATAAAAAACGCAAAGACTGAAAAAGAAATTCTCAAACTTGCAGGTAATGACAAGGACAAAGAGGTAAAAGCGCTACAAAATTGCTATAACGGTCAGATGGTACCTGCTGTAAGTAATTTAGGGCAAGATGCAGGCGTATTCGCAATGAAGTCTCGTACTGTTCTTAATAAAAATTGTCTCGATGGAACGGATAAATTTTGGATAAATATCGGTGCATATTTAAGTCGTAATGCCGAAAAATCTGAGTTCGAAATTAATATGCCCGAAATCGAAAAAGCAAGAACTAAACCACAGTAAGGCAAAAGTAGTCTCTTTCTATTTATTTTTGAGTCTACTTCAAAAATTATAGAACCCTAAAATGTCAATATTTTGAAATCCACTAGTTTCCCGAGTGGGCTCAATTTTTAATTATAGTAATCGGCAAGCAAATATTTGGGTTGCATAAAAATATTTCGAGCTCATCTTCGTCATCTTCACTTTGATCTCCATCGTCGTTATTCGGAGTGGCATCAATATTTGTCTCGTCAGCTAGGACGATTTGTGTATCGTTAAAACAAATCACAAATAACCTTTGTGCCACTACATCATTGAGAGTGCTTTCTTTACCGCCAGAAAAAAAAGCTACCTATAATATAGCGAGAAGGATTCACCAAAACAGTTGGACTAGTAGTATGAGACATGGTCAATTTCCTTAAATCTATGACCATATTATTTTAATCATCAATATCTTACCCTCCAATATGGGTTTTTCTTGCCCTCTATAGTCTCATCAATATATTTCTTGACCATTGCATTATAGTCAACTCTATCAATTTTCTTTCCTTTGATTTTCTTAGGATATGGTAGGCTAACATTCTCTTGGTCAAGTTCTACCTTTGTAGCAGTGATTACTGCGTCTTGATTATTGATATCAATCTCCAGAATCATACCTGGCAAACCACCATAGCCTTCAGGACCTCCTGACATGGGAATAGCGTCCGTGAACCATGCATGGATTGTCTGTCCTTTTATTTCGTTTTTAGTCTCTGCTTTCATACAGAGATAGCCTTCTATTTCTTTAATTTCGTTGAGTATTTTCCACTTGGTTTTAGGCATATCTTCTTTGATATGATATACTTTGCCTAAAGTCTCAATGAGATCTTCCTGAGATTTTCCTGCATAGTCTCTCATCAATATGAATTGGCTTTTTTTCCAAGAGTACCCACTTTCTGACTGTTCTTCTTTTATAGAATAAAGCGATTTATTATTCTTGAAGTAAAGGTTATAGTTTGTACCATCACCAATCTTTCCCCAAGTCAAAGACATTCTGTCTGCTTCTTCTTGCGAAATATGAGGCAGCTTCGACATTATAGATACATAATCCTGCTTTCTATTGTATGTGATAACCCCTTCTACTTTTTGTTGCGCCTCAGCATAGGTAGTCAACAAGAGCATAATTATAATTCCAGTTATTAACCTCATCTTATTATTTATGATTATTAAGTTCACTCCGTTAAATAACACCTTAACTGGGCAGACTCATTATTATTATTAATTTAAAACCAGCTTCTCTTTTGCGCTGAGCTCTTTACCCCTCTTATATTATAGGTCAAACTAAATAAAAAGTATTGACCCAAAATTCTATTTTCAGACTGAAAATTATCTATTGATGTGAATCCTACATTCTGGTCGAATACATCAAACAGAGATAATCTCGCCTCCATTCTATTTTTCTTTAGAAAAGGTCGAGAAACAGAAATATCAAGAACTGGTATATCTCTTTCCACTCCAAAACGATCATTATCAAATCTTTCGTAATTTAGATTAGCACTAAAGAGTAGACTCCAAAACGTTTTGGCCGAAAATTCAACAGAATAATTTTCGCTATTTATTGTTTGGTTTTGCGACTCATTAATATCATATCTGGTATCTCTAAAGGAATAGTTAGCCGTCAAATAGATTCCTATGTTGTCAATAGGTGTAATATTAAATCTAATATAAGGAGAATAACTAGTCGTTCTTGTAGTGTTTTCTTCATCATTGACAAAAGAAATTCTATTTTCATTACTCACTCGCATCCTTAACCTAGTAGTGATTTTATTTTTAATAATTGGAAAATTAATCCCAGAACTTATATCAAATCTATATCCTCCTTCTACATTAATGGGTTGCACAGTTGTTACTAAGAATTCATCTACTGATTCATTTGTAGAAAATTGATTTTCGTAGGATTTGAGAGTAGCATCGAAGCTAAAGCGAGTACCTGACAATGGAAAAGACTTACTGAAATCAACTGAAAAATCATTAGACAATTCGGGGGTTAAAGCAGGATTCCCTTCTACAATATATTGTGGATTAAGATTATTGACTACAGGTTGTAGATCTTCAATTCTAGGTTCAATTGCCTCTCTTGAAAAATATGCTCCAGCACGGGCATTATCAAATGGTTGGAAATTAAATGAAAAATTAGGGACCCAATTGTTAAAGTCTTCATCTACTGTACCTATTACTGAACTTCCTTCTGCTCCTCTAAAGTCTCCAACTAAATCAAATTTTTGATAGGCCAAACCAAGAGAAATATTCATTCCGTTGTGAGAATATCGTATGGAAGACCCTATCCTATTAAGAATAATTGAATTTTCGTAGACTCGACTTAAATCTTGATTCAACTGAAGTTCGTTTTGGATTTCGTCATTTACTTCCCGATCTCCGGTTTCTTCTCTATCACTGTAATTATAAAAGGTCTGCCAAAAAATCCTTTTAGAAAGGGGTTCAACATATAACGCATTGGCTTTGATTTGAACTTTGTCCCTAATATTGTTATTGGTTTGACTGATCAACGAGATACTATCTAAGGAAGACCCCTCATTGACAAAAGTAGTTCTAGACTCTTGAGACCAATCCTCGTCCAATTCTGTATAAAGTATCGAGGTATTTAAACCAAGACTTCTTCCTTTCTTTTTAAACTTCTTTCTCAGCAATAACAAGCCTTCCGCCAGGACACCTTGTGTATTAATATCATTGCTAACATCTGCGGTACTTCTCAATTGGTCATCTTCTGTAAGTGTTGTCGTTTCTTGAGAAAATTTATTCTCATCAATTTGCGCACCATTAAATAAAAATTTTACAAAATGTAAAGAATCAATTTCTTTACTTAACTCAATCTCCACTCTATGTGAGTTAGAAATATCGTCCCCTGTACTTACTTCGTCTTCCTTAGTGGTAAAATTTTGGAAAAATCTTTCTCTTGACGAAGAACCTTCTTTTTCTACGCCTGCTTGATTATAGTAGTATACTGCACTTACTTTATTATCGTTGTGATCATAATTGAAGTTCACACCTGCATTATAGTTTTCTGGAAAGCCTTGAGACGCTCCATTATTAAAAAATGAAGACCGAATGCTACTTTCAATCCCACCACTACTA
>CAYZUW010000096.1:0-12251 GCA_964481325.1 uncultured Saprospiraceae bacterium | reverse complement strand
TGTAGAATTAAATTGCCTATTCCTATTTAGTCAAAACTAACGTATGGATAGTCAAAATTTTAAGTAAAATAAATAATAAATAAATTAGTAGCCAGATGGCTAATATTAGTATATTTGTATAAAATTGTATGTGTTTTTAAAATTATACATACATAAACTATTTTACTAATAGTTTAGATTTTATAGAGAAGTGTCCCTTGAACAATATCAACCTATAAACCCACATTTTTCCCCCTTTAGGGCTCTGGACCTTCCCATTTTAACGCGATTTTTTCAAATTAACCATGTCACACAATGTCATGTATTTGATTGAAAAAAAACCAAGTTGTTAATAGCTTGGGCATTATAAATCATTTAAAGTAAATTTATTATCCGTGAAAAAAACAATTCTTATAGTCGATGATCATGATAGTGTTCGCCTCATCTTGGGAAACATACTGGTTAAGAACTATAATGTTGTAACCAAAAGCGACGGAATCGAAGCTTTTAGTTGGTTACATTTAGGAAATGAACCTGATCTTATTATCTTAGATATGGTGATGCCTAGATTACACGGAATGACTTTTCTTAGTAATATAAAATCCAGTGGATTATTTTCACACATACCTGTGATTGTATTGACTGGAAACGAAAATGAAGAATTTGAGAACCAAGTTCGACAAATGGGAGCCAATGGTTTTATTAGAAAACCATTCAAACCTGATAATTTGAGAGAAACGATTGCCAATACACTGCGACTTTCGCAACCAGTTTAATGTAATCGAATAAATAGTGTTATGGATATTTTAACTCCTTCACTTCCCAAAGTTGGGAGAATCAATACTAAAGAAATCCTGGTAGTAGGATTCGAGGATGATGCTTTTGCAGTACTAAGCAAGCACAAAAATGGGTCTCGTAATTACCACTTTACTAGGATAAGTTCTTCCTTTCAAGCTTTCAGAAAGCTAAATGAAAGCCTTCAAAACGATGTGCCGAACGAACAACCACAAGCAATTTTGTGTGATATTGACTTCCTTAGGGAGGACTTCTTCAATCTTTTGAAAAAAATACGCACTGATAAGTTTACAAACAACATTCCTTTTATTACTCTTTCAGCAAGAAACGCCAAGCTTACTATTAAAGAGGCTGCGCTTCACGGTATCGATGACCATTTTTCATTAATGAATCTAAAATGGAGTGTGATTACTAAAAGAATTGAATTTCTCCGTCAGTTCAAACAAGAGATATCTCTAGAGTCAGCACAAGTCTCTGAACCCTTCATGCCATACAGCATTCCTTTCAAAAAACGTCTTTTTGACATTTTCTTCGCCTGTTGTGTTCTTCTTGCACTGAGTCCACTTCTTTTACTGGTGGCGATTGCGGTAAAATTGGAGTCAAAAGGTGGTGTTTTTTATTTTTCCAAAAGAGCTGGATCAGGATATAAAACTTTTGATTTTATCAAGTTTAGATCCATGGGCGTGAACGCAGATGCTAAGCTTGTTGAGCTTGCACACCTAAATCAATATGATGGTTCAGTAAAAGCAACGGCTCCTACTTTTGTTAAATTACAAAATGACCCTCGTGTAACTAGAGTAGGTAAACTTATAAGAAAGACTAGTATTGACGAATTACCACAATTATTCAATGTCCTAAAAGGAGATATGTCAATTGTAGGCAATAGACCTCTACCTCTTTATGAAGCCGAACAATTAACTAAAGATCAGTGGATTACAAGGTTTCACGCTCCTGCCGGACTTACTGGACTTTGGCAAATATCCAAAAGAGGAAAAAAAGATATGTCCTCTGAAGAACGAATTATGTTGGATATTGACTACGCTAAGAAGTATTCCATCAGAATGGATCTTAAAATTCTTCTGAAAACTCTTCCTGCCATGATACAAGATGAACAAGTTTAATCATTATCTTTATTAGATAGATTATTGGCTCTTTTTTTGATTTATAACTTAGTAAATACTCATAAAGTATTAGCTAACAATTTTTTGAGCTAACTCTGTTTAAAAATAAAGATGAATTCAAATCAACCTCTCGTTTCAATTATCACTGTCAATTTTAACCAATTGGAGATAACTTGTGCGTTGTTTGACTCTATTCGTAGGAATTCATACAAAAACGTAGAAGTAATACTTGTAGACAATGCTTCTGTGGAAAATCCCGAACAGCACGTAACTACACATTATCCAGAAGTTAAATTTCTTCGTAGTGAAACTAATCTCGGCTTTGCTGGAGGAAATAATCTAGCACTCCCAGAAGTAAGTGGAGAGTATTTATTTTTCGTCAATAACGATGCTGAACTAACAGATAACTGTATAGAAATTCTATTAGCTCAATTTGACAAAAATCCTAAACTTGGAATAATTAGCCCAAGACTCTGCTACTACCCTAGCGAAGAAACAAACTACAAGCAGCTTATTCAATTTGTAGGTTGTACTCCGGTCAATAATTTCACAGCTAGAAATAAAACATTGGGTAGCCTTGAAGAAGATAAAGGGCAATATACCGAAGCAAAACCAATCCCTTACATTCATGGAGCAGCTATGATGATACCTAAAAAGGTAATTGAATTGACTGGTCCTATGGATGAATTATTCTTCTTGTATTACGAAGAACTTGATTGGAGTGAAAGAATTAAAAAAGCAGGCTTTGAGGTTTATGTAGAACCCAATGCTTTAGTATTCCACAAAGAATCAGTTTCTGTTGGTAAACTTAGTACACTCAAGACTTACTATCTCAATAGAAACAGGATTTTATTTATGAGAAGAAATAAAAATTTATTCCAATTTACCTTCTTCCTTTTGTTTCTTGCTTTAGCAACAATCCCTAAGAATACAATAGTTTTTATTATAAAAGGTCAATGGGACCACTTAAAAGCGTTTTACAAGGCAATTTCTTGGAATCTTTCTCATCCAAAAAAAAGTAAAAAATGCCATTCTATAGAGCAATTTTCAACCGTTACGCAATCTTAAATTATGTTAACCAGTATATTAATAACCATATTTTCTGTTCTAGCGTGTTTCATAATATTCTTTTTGGTACTGCCATTTATCACTGTTGTATTGTCTTTTTTTGGCGGTGAAAAAACTAAAACCAAAGAGGTAAAAAAAGAATTTGATTTTGGTTGTATAATCACTGCATACAAAAATGCAGAAATAACAAAACCATTAATACAATCTCTGCTCAAGCAGAATTATAAAAATTTTGAAATATATCTAGTAGCTGATGACTGCGATATAGAAGGATGGGATCTTTTTGATGAAAAGTTAACAGTACTTAATCCCACTCCTCCTCTAAAGCTAAAAGCTAAATCAATTATTCATGCTATCGAAAATTATAAACGTAAACATGAATATTCTGCTGTATTTGATGCAGATAATTTAGCGCATCCCAATTTTTTAAAAATCTTGAATATTTATGCTAATAATGGTATGCGTTCCATTCAAGGACAAAGAACAGCTAAGAACTTAGATACGATGTATGCTTGTGCAGATAGTACAGGTGAATTTTATAAAAACTATATAGAAAGGTATGCACCTTATCTAATAGGATCTTCATCAGTAATTTCTGGCTCTGGAATGGCAGTAGAGTATGATTTATATAATGAATACCTCAATAGCCCGGAAATTCAACAAGGAAAAGAGAAGTGGAAAAAAATGCTTCAAGAAGATAAAATATTGCAAAACTTTTTACTTAATAAAAAAGAAAAGATAAGCTACGCATGGGATGCTGTAATATATGATGAAAAGGTGGTCTCTGGAGATCAAGTGGAGACTCAAAGAAGTAGATGGTTATTTTCCTACTTCCAAAATTTACCAAATTCTACCGGATTTGTATTAAAGGGATTATTTGGTCTCAACTTCAATCAGCTCTTTTTTGGGTTAATGACGGTATCTCCGCCCATGTTTATTCTATTGTTCCTCGCCATAGTATTTATGATGGCGGGTATATTTATCGCCCCTGCAATAAGTGCTGGCTTGTTTATCGCCATTATGGTATTTAGTTTGAATGTGCTCCTTTCATTATACTTATCAAAGGTTCCTTCTCAAATTTGGAAAGCACTATGGGGTCTTCCATTATTCGTATTGAGCCAACTTAAGGGGCTGTTTAAAATCAGCAATCCAAATAAGAATTTCAAGCATTCTGAGCATACGCGCTCCGTTACAATTGATGATGTTCTTAAAAATAGTCCTGAAAAGATTACCCACGAGTAAAATCTTCTTGCTTACTTTGTTATTCATAACCTGAATACAAATTGCGCAAAGTAGTCTTTATATCCTTATTATGTAATGTATTTGCACTTGCTGCGATTGTAATATTGGTATTTAAGTTCGGTGGAATTTCAAACATCCTATTCAAATTTAATCATCAGCATGCCCTAGCGAAAATGGATCATCGAAATTCAAGTTTTGCTAGCACTCCGCCTTCAAAAGGAAGTATCATATTTCTAGGAGATAGCATCACTGAATTTGGAGAATGGGCAGAATTGTTTCCTTCATACAGGGTACTAAATAGGGGAATCGCAGGAGATGGGATAATGGGTGTTCTTAATAGATTAAGCGAAGTCAAGAGGCACGATCCTAAGCTTATATTCCTGATGATAGGAGTAAATGATTTATGCTTCCACCCGCCTAAAGAAGTTATCCAATCCTATAGGAAACTTCTAGACAAAATGCTAATCGAGTTTAATAGTTCCCAACTTATCATTCAAGCCATATTACCAGTAAATAATAATATTTACAGTACTGGTACGGAAAATGAACAAATAGACGAAGTCAATAGGCAAATCGCTAATTTTTGCGCCAAAAAAGGTATTACAAATATAAATCTGTCTAGTGTATTTAAAGACGAGGACAATAACTTAAAAAAAGCATTTACTCAGGATGGTATCCACATCAACGGAATTGCGTATAATGCATGGAGCAAGTCACTAATACCTTGGCTCCCAATAGAATAGTATGTTTTTTAACAGTATAGACTTCTTGGTTTTTATAAGTATTTTCTTTGCGTTGTACTTCGCAATTAAGGGATTACCTAGGCTGATACTATGCTTAGTTGCTAGTTATATTTTTTACGGAGCATGGGATTGGAGATTTTTGAGTTTGATTGTCTTATCCACTTGTATAGATTTTTATGTTGGACGTCAGATTAGTGTTACAGAAAATCAAACGGTAAGAAAACGGCTACTTCTCTTAAGTATAGTTGCCAATCTTGGTTTTCTAGCATTCTTCAAATATTTCAACTTTTTTATTGATTCCTTTAAGGACATGTTGATTACAAGCGGACTAGAGACTAATATGAGTACGCTCAATATCATCCTCCCAATGGGTATTTCATTCTATACGTTCCAGTCTATGAGCTACTCCATAGATATATATAGAAAACAACTAAAAGCAGAGAATAACATATTAGTATTTGCTACTTACATTTCGTTTTTCCCTCAACTCGTTGCAGGTCCAATCGTGAGAGCAGCTGATTTTTTACCCCAGTTTTCTATGGACAAAAAGTTCGACTGGGACAGAATCATTCGAGGCTTAAGCCAAGTGCTTTGGGGTTTCTTTAAGAAAGTGGCTATTGCAGATTCGCTAGCCTTATATGTAGATCTCTGTTTTGATGCCCCTGGCACATATGGTTCCCTACATTTAATCATAGGTGTAATATTCTATGCCTTCCAAATATACTGTGATTTTTCTGGATATTCAGATATAGCCATTGGCTTAGCAAAGATGATGGGTTTTGATTTTCCAAAAAACTTTCGCACTCCATATTTTTCGAAAAATTTCTCTGAATTCTGGGAACGATGGCATATTAGCTTGTCCAGTTGGTTGAGAGATTATCTATATATACCCTTAGGAGGTAATCGAAATGGAAGTCTAGGCTCTTACTTTTTTCTAGGGCTTTTCTTCGCGATTACTTTAATGATAACGCAATGGTGGTGGCTACTAATTCCTGCATTTATATTGATCGCAATTTTATTTTGGTACAAAAATCAGGGTGCTAAACAAGAGGCGAAAACCTTCACTTATTTAAATTTGATGGTCACTATGCTACTTGGAGGTCTCTGGCATGGCGCTGCATGGACTTACCTTTTTTGGGGATTCCTCCATGGCTCTTATTTAATAATACAGAGACTACTATCTGCTCCATTTAATAGATTCTTAAATGCTTTACGCGTTCCTAATTTTATCCAAAATTTTATAGCCATGGCTATCGTTTTTTTTGCGACTTGTTTTGCATGGATATTTTTTAGAGCAAGCTCTTTTGAAGACGCATTTACCATTATTATTAGTATCACTTCATTAGCCGATTTTACCTGGAGCGCTGTTTTACATAAATTAATTATTGTCAAATGTGCTATATTGTTAGTAATCCTTTTAGGTGTAGAAATCTTTTCACAGCAAATTGATTTCGAATCTTTATTAGTACGTTCTCCTGTATTTAGAATCGCTTCTTTCGCGATGATACTTTGGATAATTGCATTCTTTGGTACCTTTGGCTCAAATGCATTTATTTATTTTCAATTTTAATTTTAATCGTATTTTAGTAAATGTCAATGGATATAAAAAATAAGAAAAAAATTCAAACCTCGCAACCTGCTAATGGAGGCATGCGCTGGCTATGGATACCTATTTTTTTATCTGTTTTATTTATAGGAGATAGAGGGGCCGGATTAGTTTTAAAAAAGATAGAAAGCAAATCTCTATTTAGATTTTCTAAACTCTATCAAAAAGAAGCGGCTTGCGACATTCTAATAGCGGGTAATTCAAGAGGACTTTCGTTTTACCAACCAATTATCGAAGAAAAGACAAACCAAAAGGTATTTAGCCTTGCATACAATGGTATGTCTTCTAGTTTACTGCATGTTTTTATCCAAGACTACTACGAAAGGCATGCGCCTCCTAAAAAACTCATCTTGGAAGTTACTTGTGCTGATAGATTTAATAAGGAACTTATTCCTGCCTTTTCTACCTACGCCTCCTACTCAACCAATATTAGAAAATTTCTAAAAAAGGAAAACCTAAAAACATACTACGGAATCCAACTGAGTCATTTATTGAGATACAATAGCGAAGTCTTTCAGCGCTCACTTCGATACCTTTCTTTTAGCGATAAACTTTGGTTGACAGATAGAACCATCAGTGAAGCCATGCAAGCCGAATCTGAAACCTTACAAAAAGTCAGCATCGATCATATCCCAGAACTTCAGGACGCACTAGGAGATATCGTAAGATTAGCGCGCTCTAAAGGAACAAAAGTCGAATTAGTTATTGCACCATTTTTGCCAAATTACAAAAAAGCCATGTTCAACTTGACCGACTACATTGTAGAAGTAGAACGACAAACAGGACTAAAAGTAAAGAACTATTCCGGAGCTATTCAAGATGCAAAATACTTTGGCGACTACTACCATATCAATGTTTTTGGCTCAGAAAAATTTATTGAACTCCTCGACAGAGATAAGATATTCGACTTTTAGTTTTTTTCCACAATCTTCATTTAACATTTAGTAGGCTAGAGACATAGTTCTTCCAGGCTCGAACTAGAGTGTATATAACTTTCTAGCCTATTTTCATGTTTCTTGACCTAATTTAGACACATCAAATACAATAAAGGAGTCCTAAAGAAAGTATATTTGATAAACTAAAATTATCCAATTTATGAGATATTCAATTGTACTTCTCTTCTTGTTTCAGAGTGTTTTTTCCTTCGGCCAAGAGAAAGAGAATGAATTGCAACAAGTCATGATTGATGTTGTCTATCTAGCTTCAGATTTTCTTGAAGGTAGAGAAACGGGAACTAAGGGGGAAGCATTAGCTGCTGATTATATTGCCTACCGGTATGTGCAACTAGGCATGAAAACCATAAATGAAAAGGATGGTTATTTCCAGTCCTTTCCATTCAAGCAATTGAGCAACCCACATGCTGCACACGCCAAAGCGCCAAAGGAAGGAAATGGAAAAAATGTTGTCGGGTATATGGATAATGGTGCGGATAAAACCATTGTGATTGGAGCACACTATGATCACCTAGGAATGGGCATGGCGGGTTCCTTGCATGCAGGCGAACCAGCTATACATAATGGAGCAGATGATAATGCAAGTGGTATATCAGCCATGCTATTAATGGCAGATTGGATTAAATCGGAAAACCTGAAAGAGAGTAACTTCCTTTTTATTGCTTTCTCTGGTGAAGAGATGGGGTTATTCGGTTCTAAATATTATGCCGAGCATCCTAGTATAGATTTAGACAAAGTAAGCGCTATGATCAACATGGATATGGTCGGTAGGCTAAATAATGAAAAAGTGATTGCCATAAATGGAGTGGGCACCTCCCCTGTTTTTAAAGATATGATTATCAATAATAAAACGGCAGGCATTACTGCAAAAACAACAGATTCAGGAATTGGTCCCTCTGATCACACCTCTTTTTATCTTAAGGATGTTCCAGTCTTACATTTCTTTACTGGACAACATATGGACTATCATAAACCTGGAGATGATTCTCATTTAGTAAATTATACGGGTATCCATGAAGTGAGTAGCTACATATATGCGCTCATCAAAAAAATCAATGGGCAGCCCCAATTGGCCTTTACCAAAACTAAAGATACTCAAGATCAAAAAGTAAGTTCTTTCAAAGTGACACTTGGTGTTATGCCGGATTATGTCTATACAGGAAAAGGAATGCGAATTGATAGTGTTATAGAAGGAAGAGTAGCTGATAAAGGTGGTCTGAAAAATGGTGACGTTGTCATCCAACTAGGTGACATTGAGGTAACAGACATTTATAAGTATATGGAAGGCTTAGGTCAGTATGAGAAGGGGCAAAAGGCAAATGTCACCGTTTTGCGTAAAGGAAAAAAGGTTAAAAAAGAGGTTACTTTTAATTGATCTTCCCTTAATATCGATCTACTTCAACAAAGGAATTACGAAATGCAGCAAACAATGTCCAGTGCTTTTGATTAGCATACTATAAAATTAGATATGATTCTTCTTGGATAGGCTCCAAAATATGCTCCTTTTCAAGCTAAATCCTTATTTTTTTAGAGGCAAACCGTATAATTTATTCCCTAGACTCGTGAAAAATGAAATTATACTGAAAACTAGCATAATTTCTATAAGAACACTATCTTTGGCCCTTCGTTAATATTAACGTTAGAATCCTTCAGTTTGATTTTCAAACATGGAAGGTAATGGTTAATCCAAATAAATTTTAACAATTATGCCTGCTAAGATTCGTCTGCAGAGACACGGACGTAAAAAAAGACCTTTCTACCACATTGTTGTAGCCGATGCAAGAGCTCCAAGAGATGGTAAATTTATCGAAAAAATTGGTACTTATAACCCAATGACATCACCTGCGACTATTAACTTAGATCGTGACAAAGCTTTCGAATGGTTACTTCAAGGTGCTCAGCCAACCTATACGATGGCTGCTATCCTTAGATTTAAAGGAGTAATGTTTAGAAAGCACCTACATAGAGGTGTCCAAAAAGGTGCATTGACGCAAGAAGAAGCGGATTTGAAGTACCAGAAATTTATAGAAGATAAAGATGCTAAAATAGCAGCTAGATTTGAAAAGACAGCACAGGAAAGAATTGAAAGATTGAAGGCCATAGACGGTGTTCCTGGTAAATCAAAAGCAGTAGTAGCTGAAGCTACCGCTGAAGCAGATGCATTTAAAGATGCTGTTGGACCAGATACTAGAACAATGGCTGAAGCTGTTGAACAAACTACACTTGATTCTGTAGCGGAGCCAGCTAAGGAAGAAGCGCCTGCACCTCCTGCTGAAGAAGCTAAGGTGGAAGCACCGGTTGAAGAAGCTAAAGTAGAAGAGCCTAAAGCTGAAGAAAAGAAAGCAGAAGCACCGGTTGCTCCAGTTGCTAAGGCCGAAGTGCCTGCAGGCAAAATGGATGAGTACAAAAAGATTGAAGGTATCGGCCCTAAAATAGAGGAGATTCTTCACAAGTCTGGTTTGGCTAGCTTTGGAGACTTAGCGGGTGCGTCTATCGACAAACTTAAAGGAATCCTAGCTGAAGCAGGTAGCAGATACTCTATGCATAGCCCTGATACTTGGCCACAACAAGCCAAATTGGCTGCCGATGGTAAATGGGATGAACTTAAAGTACTTCAAGATGAATTGGACGGCGGAAAAGTTGTGAAAGCAGGTGGTTCAGAAGAAGAATAAAAAAAAGACTAAAAAGCGAATATTTTACATTATATTTAGCGTATAATATTTTACAAACCTAGTAAGGCCTAAATGGTGTTACTAGGTTTGCCTTTATAAAAACTAACACGATGAAAGACCTAGAATTAGAATATAAAAATGAAGTCCAGACAATCCTTAATGATATCACTACTTCTGAACAACACAGCAATTATCTAGAAACAGAAGAAGATGAACAGTATCAAGCTTTAAGAACGGCTTTTGAGCCTCGTATTGAAGCCCTTCATCGAAAAGTATCCATTGATTCCCCAATGCAAATAATTGCTCTAGAAAAGGCACTTCTCAACGAAGAAATGGAAGGTTTGTATCTTTCAAAATTGCTGGGTTACTCTGTTTTGAGAGGCGAGCTGAATGAAAGGCTAAAATATCTAAGACCCCAAGATCATTTTAAAGATATTTTATTAGCTATCTGCAATTCTGCCAATTTTGATCATATCAAATCTAGAATTGGACAAATCGTCCAAACTGGTTTTGCTTTGAGTAGCGATATATGGATTACCAATTTAATTAATGCAAACACAAATAAAAAAGTAAAGTACTTCCTACAAAGCATGAAAGTACCTGAATTGCGTGTAGAGGCAAAGCGTAAGCATGCATTAACTAGATTCAAAAGACAGTTTAAAGACAATATTTTTTACTACGCCGAAATACCACAGAAAAAGGAAGAACTAAGCAAACTTTACCCAGAGTTTAGAAACTTTATTGAAATCAGAGTAAAACTAAATAAGGTTGACGAAAATCTTAAAAAGCAGATTATGCAGTTTTTGGATAATACTGCATTTCATGGAACAATGGAGCACACTACAATCTTGGGATTAGCAAGTGCCTTCCTTGATTTGAATGTTGATGAAAAGAAACAACTGACTTCTGTCTACTCCACACTAAGAAATTCAAACTCTAATTTTTCTGATATGCATTTGGATTTCATCATTGCTATGAGAAACAGAGATATCGACTTAGACAATAAAGCAGACAATAGTATCTCTAGCATGATTGATAAATCTATTGCTGACGATATCTCAGACTACTATAAACTTATGGATATAGTACACGGAAAAGGATATGTCCATAGAGATGCAGTAGATGCCGTTAGAGCTTTTTACAATTCCCATGAAGGGCTTTCTAAAATTAACACCTGCGTAAGAAGTGTTATATATGCTTACTTTAAACGCATTATCGTTCATTTAGATGAGAAGGAATATGTCATTTTTATGGAGCTGCTAGGAGCTACTCCCGCTAGTGCCACTGATAAAGATGTAGTTGACGAAAAAGAAGAAACTAGTGAAGGAGAGACTAGAAATTTAGCAATTCCTGTGTACATGGAAATTTTCTCTAATCAGCAATTCAATCAAAACATTAAAGATCTTAGCTTAATCTATGTACGCAAATTACTGCGTTTCCATACAGATAAAAGGGGTAAGGATTATCAAGATATTAAGAAATTTGTTTCTGCAACTTTCATTGATCTTGGATTTTTGAATAGCAAGCAAGCTGTAGAGTTATTTAAAACAAAACGTAAAAAGAAAGTGCCTGTTAAAAAATAAGCACTTTAATATTAAATACTAAAAGCGAATTTGGCGGAGGCTAAATTCGCTTTTTTTATATCTCTTGTGGAATATTTCAACGCTTTGATAGAAAAAATGTAGCATTCCCCTCTTTCACAAGTATATTAGAAGTATTAAAAATTGAGACTAATGATTAAAGATGTTTTCCTAGGCATAAGGGGTTATTTAAAATACTTACCCCTCATTCCCAAACTAGGTTTATGGAGATACATTTTCATTCCAATGCTATTAGGTATATTGCTTTTGATAATGGTGGGTAGCTCTGCCTACACGCTAAGTGATAACCTTGGTGACTGGATGACAGGTTGGTATAAATGGGAACGAGGCTCATCATTTGTCAATACGTTTAGCTCTCTAATAGCCGGCGCTATTATATTTGTTGGAGGACTTATCATCAGCAAATATCTTGTCATGATATTAGCCTCTCCATTTATGAGTCCCATGTCTCAAAAAATAGAGGCCGCCAAC
>CAYZUW010000095.1:0-12333 GCA_964481325.1 uncultured Saprospiraceae bacterium | reverse complement strand
TAATAATCTAAAGGGTTTGCAGATACTTGCACCGAATAAAAAATTTAGAGCGAGATGTGGTGTGGCACTACAGCGAAAGTGATTTTGCATGCCAGTTTATCCAATGTGTAGGGCAGCACTTACTTCCAATTTTAAAGTCGGGAGCACTTCTTTTTTAAACCATTCATTTTTTTTCATCCATATATTGTTTCTTGGAGAAGGGTGAGGAAGTACAAAATACTTTGGAAGGTAATCATTGAAATGTCTAACGGTTTCAGTAAGGTTTTTTTTAGCTGTTTTCTTTAGATAATAATCTTGTGCATATTTTCCTATGAGTAGGATAAGCTTTACCTCGTTCATGGTGTCTAATATAGACTTGTGCCACAGTGGTGCGCACTCTTTTCTTGGTGGGAGATCACCAGATTTTCCTTTGCCAGGATAGCAAAACCCCATAGGGACTATGGCTATTCGATCTTCATTGTAAAATATGTCGCTATCTACTGCCATCCAAGAACGCAAGTTCTCTCCACTTTTGTCATCCCAAGGAATTCCGGAAGCGTGCACTCTGGTTCCAGGTGCTTGCCCAATGATTATAATTTTGCTGGTCTTTGAAAAAGTGCAGACTGGTCTTGCTTTATGACCCATTGCTGATTCACAAATATTGCACGCGGAGATTTTATTTTTTAAATCTTCGATGGTATTATTCTTTTAGAATTTGGGATTGATAGGGTACCTAAATAAGCTGTCCCTAGCCCGTTTTATCAGCACCCGTTTTTTAAACGGATGATGAGAAAATAGGCTAGGGGCACTCCCAAATATTTTATAATCTACAGTGACATTGCGGCTTCATAAAACTACCGCTGCTTTGGTAGAATGGGTACGCATTTCCAGAGCCTTCCAGCTCCCAATAAAACTTACTCCTTGTGATGTCTTCATTTCCAATTTCATTCATCGTCGCGGCATCATAGAGGCGTCCATTAATCATAGTATATTGGACGAATTCAGTATTTTGGATATCATCTAAGGGATTTTGCTCAAGGACGATCAAATCGGCTAATTTGCCTTTTTCAAGAGAGCCTATTTCATCTTCCATTCCAATATAGCTAGCCCCTTGTATGGTGGCTGCTTTGAGCGCTTGGTGATTGGACATGCCACCTTGCTGCAGCATCCAAAGTTCCCAGTGCGCTCCTAGTCCTTGCAGTTGCCCGTGTGAGCCTAGATGCATATTGACTCCTGCATTTTGTAGCTTGGTGCATGAGCGGGAGGTAAGTAAATGACCATTTTCATATTCTTCTTCAGGAATCATCGTACGATGTCTTGAACGAGAGTCTACTAATGCTCTTGGCGTGAAAGACAAGAGCCTTTCTTTTTCCCAAACATTTGTTTTTTGATACCAATAGTATTCACCATTGACCCCACCATAATTTACAATGAGGGTAGGCGTGTTACCAGTCTTTGTATTTGACCAAAATTGCATTACATCATTGTACAGAGGTGCTACAGGTATGTTGTGCTCTACACTTGTATGACCATCAGCCACCATTGTCATATTGTGGAAAAAATGGGATCCTCCTTCGGGGTAGACATTGATCCCTAATTCTTTGGCTGCTTTGATAATCTGTTGTCTTTGCTCTCTTCGAGGTTGGTTGTAAGACTTGACGCTAAAGGCGCCAAAGGCTTGCGTTCTTCTCAAGGCAGAACGGGCATCTTCAAGGCTATTAATTTCTGCTTTGAAATCACCATCAGCCCCATATAAGATTGTACCGGTAGAATAAATTCGAGGCCCTACCATAAGACCAGCCTTGACCATTTCAGCCTGAGAAAAAGTCATCTCTGTATTCGAAGATGGATCATGCGTAGTTGTGACGCCATAAGCAAGGTTGGCATAATACTGCCAATGCTTTTGTGGACTCAAGCCAAATCGAAATGCACCTAGATGAGCATGAACATCGATAATACCTGGCATGATAGTCTTTCCTTCACAATCTATCGTCGCAGTACCGCCTGGTATATTTATCTTATCAGCATCACCGATTTCTTTGATGACGTTTCCTTCAATCAGGATTGTGCCATTTTCTATGACTTCATCCCCGTTCATAGTGATGATGGTAGCGTTTGTCATAGCGATACTTCCTTGAGGTATGTCCGTCTCTAAGTTTAGGCCTATACGAATACCAAGAGTATCTAAAGGGGGAATACTATCTACCGCGTTAGGTAAAAAAGTAAATCTATCTTTGATCTCATTTGTGAAGTATGATTCTCCAATGGTCCAATGTATTTTTTTGCTATCTGCTGACCAATGAAGGTTGATACCTGCGTCTCTTGCAACCTGAGAAACGGGAACTACTTTTGTATTTGCCGAGAGCCCAATCGCTTGCCCTACACTAGGCATAGGCGCTATATACGCTTTGTGCAATTCTGTAAAAGCGATCCATTTATTGTCCGGACTAGGGACAAATTGATTGGTATATTTTGTGTTAAATATTATTTGTTCGTCTTCACCATTGAGGTCAACACTTACATATGATTTTTTTAAACTCCCAAATAGGTATCCCCCTTTTTGTAAAAAGATTCTATCTCCCTTGGTATTAAACCTTGGATTCTCCCCATCTTTAGTAATGAACTGGACATTCTTTCCATTACTATCCATTGTGTAAACGCCTGGTTTGATAGCGTAAGTAAAACCCTGATGCCCGTTGCCAGGCTCTTTGGTGTATACAATCTGCTTTCCATCTTAGGAAAATCTAGGTGTTCTATAAATTCCTTTTTGGGTACTCAATTTAGTTGACTTTCCAGATTGTATATTGAGCTTATAGATAGAACCAAAATTTTCATCACTCCAAGTGACATAAACTAAATCTCTTCCATCGGGAGAAAAACTAGGTTCGAATTCGAATAAACCTTTTGCCTTAGTAATGCGATTAGGTTTGCCACCTGGAAGTTTCTTCTTCCATAAGTATCCAGCAGCATTAAATACAAGAAAAGATTCATCTGGCGAAGTCACAGCATGTCGAATAGCTTTCACGGTGAAATTATCCTCATGCACTTTTTGTTTAAACAAGGTCGTCTCTGCAAGCTTGTGTTCTGCGGTAACCGAGAAGGGAATATTAGTGGCTTGTCCAGAAGCTATGTCAACCTTCCAGATTTTACCCTGTCCCCAAATTACAATGGCTTTATCGTCTGGCATCCAGTCAAAGCCAGTATAGGCTCCAAAAATAGCCCATGCTTCTTGTTGATCTTTACTCAAACCATCCCAGATAGGAAAGTCTTCTCCAGTTTCGAGATGATGGACAAATAATACGGTTTTATCCCTTACCCTTCGAACATAGGCGATACGATCATTGGCATTAGATAATTGTGGTCGACAAGCGCCACCAGGTCCACCGAGTATATTTTCGGTAGTGCCCTTACGGCGGTCATATCTTTTGATACTATAAATTTGATCATTTGGATCTTTGTTGTACTGAAAAAAACCACCAGGATAAACGTCTTCTGAATAGTACACAAAATTTTCATCTTTTGAAATGACTGGTTCATTTACATCTTGTTGATCATTTTTTCTTTTTGTCAATTGTACCCCTTCTCCTCCAGTGATATGGTACATCCACATTTCTCCAGCCCCTAGAGATCGAGTAGAGGTAAAGTGCTTTCTTGCTACAAAATACTGGCCATCTGGAGCCCATGCAGGATTGTTCAATAACCTGAATTTTTCCTTAGTAATCTGTTTTGCGTTTTGACCGTCTTTATCCATTACCCAAATATTGTCTCCGCCTCCAGCGTCTGAGGTAAACATGATTTTCTGGCCATCGGGACTAAATCTAGGTTGTACTTCAAAGGCTAAGCCTTTTCTAAGTACTTTCGCTGTTCCTCCCGAAATGGGCATAGCGTAAATATCTCCCAGCATGTCAAAAACAATGGTATTTCCATCAGGGCTAACATCCAGATTCATCCAAGTTCCTTCATCTGTGGTAAAGGATACTTCCTTGTGTGCGTAAGATGGGTCTGAAACATCCCATTTTGCTTTCTGTTTCTCCTGTGAAAAGGCTAAGGTTGTAGAAAATAAAATGAGTAAAAAGGGAATTTTATACTTGTACATCGTGTTTTAAAATTTTACTAAAATTACCAAAGGACTTGTTAAATCAAAAGACTTTTCGGAATCTTATGCAAGTATTTTATCAAATAGGCTCTATCTTGCTTAAATTGTTCATTACCAACAATGAGTCCACTCCGGAAACTAGCGGATTGCAAAAAATGGACTATTTTGGATGAGATTTTTCTTTTTTGAAATTCAGTGATGCCTGAGCATCAGTGGATTGAGAAAATGGAAAATATCGCCAAAAGAGACATTTTGTGGTTTCGTAAGTTTTCGCAGTGGACTCAACAATAATATGGAATATATGAAAATGTATGGAGTGCTCTTAATGATGCTTTTAGCTGTCAATTTTGCTATAGGTCAAAAAGGAGAGGTTGTAGAAGGATACATTATCGACAACAATGACCAGAAAATAAGAGGCTTCATCGAGGTACTTGGGGAGTTGAATAGGGAAGTGAAGGTGAAGTTTAGTGAGAAGAAATCTGTAAAGAAATTTAAGACTATCAAAATCAAAGACTTGAAGGGTTACGGATATATAGGAGAAACGGAAAAGAATTTTACTAAAAAAGGAGATAATTGGTGTCATTTTGTAAAATATGAATTCGAACGCCCAGCTAAAGTATTTGCTACCAATGAGTCTTTGATTGAGGTTGTTGTAGCAGACGGGTATTTTACAGTATATAAATTTTTGTACGAATCTGGTGGAAATGTGGAAATGCCAGTGACTACACGATATGTTGTTTTAAAGAACAACGAAGAAGTAGTGCAAATAGAGGAAGACAATTTTGAGAAAGAAGCTAAAAAATTATTTGCGGATTACATAGCACTACATGATTCCATAGGTAAGCAAAAATTCAGATTTTCTAGCTTTGTAAGACTTGTAGATGATTATAATTTTTGGAAAGTAGAACAACATGATCCAAAGAAATACAAGCTCAATCCAAAAATTTACAATTAGCCCATATTCTAAATAGTAACTATGCATTCTTCTTTAAGCCCAATCTATGCTAGACTCCAAAAGAGTATGGTCGAATTGTTGGAAGAAATAAAAAATCAACCAGATTCTGTATTGAATGAAAGTCCAGAAACGGGAGGATGGTCTGTATTGCAAGTGATTTATCACATTGTATTGGTCGAGGAGGCTTCACTAGCTTACGTAAAGAAAAAGCTGTCATTCGGCGAGGAAATTCCGAAGGCTGGATTCAAACAAGCCATGAGAGCTAGTTATCTAAAATATTTTATCCGTATACCTTTCAAAGTTAAAGCACCAGAATACGTAGGAGAAAAGAATATGCCTGATGACATTCGATTTTGGGAGGTACTCAAAAAATGGAAAGACACAAGAGCAGAACTCGAAGCGTTTTTAGATCAGATGCCAGATAAATTACTTAAAACCGAACTCTATAAGCATGGAATGGTAGGGAAGCTCACACCGAAAAATATGCTAGTTTTTTTCGAGCTTCACTTTAATCGTCATCGCAAGCAAATCAATAAGGTGCTCAAAGAAGTAAAATATGTAGTGTAAATTTTACTGTACTACGATACCTGCGATTGCACCTGTAATAAAGCATGCTACAGTACCACCTATCAAGGCTTTTACCCCTAATGCTGTCAATGTAGGTCTTTGGCTAGGCGCCAGAGAGCTGATACCACCTATTTGTATTCCAATGGAAGAAAAGTTAGAAAATCCACATAGCGCGTAAGTGGCAATAATGATGGATTTTGGACTTAAGTTTATATTTGGATCCCCCATCAAGGCTTGTAGATCGATATATCCTATGACTTCATTGATTACAGTCTTTTTGCCGAGTAGTTGGCCTACCAAGGTTATATCCGCATAGTCCACACCAAGCAACCAAGCTATGGGTGCGAATATTAAACCTAAGATATACTCTAAGTTAAAACCATTAAATCTACCTCCTGTGATTTGAGATATTTTATCATTAAAAGTAAAGTCCTCTGTAATTCCCTCTACTAATACTTGATCAAGCACTATCAAGTCACCGATCCAAAGCAACAAACCATTGACGAGTGCGACTAATGAAATGAAAACTAAGAGCATCGCTCCTACATTCACTGCTAACTTTACTCCATCCGTAGTTCCTATCGCTATGGCATCTAAGAGATTATTGCCGATTTTTTCTTGGGGTATTTTTACATCGGTATCCACTTTGTCCGTTTCCGTTTCGGGGTACATGATTTTTGCAGCGACGATAGCAGCAGGTGCCGAAATGATGGAGGCCGTCAGAAAGTGGATAGCGTATTCGTCTCCGATAATAGAAACGAATAAGGCGAATACTCCACCAGCTATGGTTGCCATTCCTCCAGTCATGAGACACATGATTTCAGAACGTGTCATGTTTTCTAAAAAGGGCTTTATGACGAGTGGTGCTTCTGTTTGACCAATAAATACATTGGCGGCGGCGGCGATACTCTCTGCGCCAGATAACATCATCACTTTACTCATCACTTTGGCAAATCCGTAGATTATCATTTGCAAAATGCCTAAATAGTATAGTATAGCAGAAAAAGCAGAGAAAAATATGATAGTTGGCAACACCTTGAAAGCAAACATATACCCCAATTTGTAGGGGACTTGCATACCCGTGGCAAAATTCGTGGATTGGATATAGGCTTCATCTGGCCAGCTCCCAAAAAGAAATGTTGCGCCTGCCTCTGCATAGCCTAGTAAAGCTACAAAGCCGTTTGCTATGATTTGAAAGAAGCCATATATAAATGGAACACGAAGAATCAAAATCGCCAAAACCAACTGCAAAACGATTCCTCCAAGTACCAATTTCCAATTGATAGCATTCCGATCATTACTCAACAAATAGCAAAGGCCTAGCATGACAGCAATTCCTAAACTCCCGCGCAGTATATCAATAATTAAATCCATTTTCTCGTTCTGGTCTTGATGGATTCAAATGTAATGATTGCAGCCCATATATTGAAATATAGCACAGCGTTTCTGAAGCTTAGATTTGTTCAATTCTAGAACATAACTTACTTTTACCTTATGCAAAAACCTTACGTGATAGGCATCTGTGGTGGATCGGGCTCAGGAAAAACAACCATAGTGCATTTAGCTCTAAAAGCATTTGAAGCTGATAAAATCTGCCTGCTTTCACAAGATGATTTTTACATTCCAAGAGAAAAACAAGAAAAAGACAGCAATGGTGTAATAGACTTTGATCGGCTGACTTCCATTGATTTGGAAAAATTTCAAGCTAGTCTAGACCAACTCATAAATGGCGAATCTCTTTCATTGAAGGAGTATGTGTTCAATAATGCTCAATCGAAAGCAAAGATTAAGCAAATTGATTCTGCACCGATTATCATAGTCGAAGGTTTATTTATCTTACATTCGGATTCTCTAAAAGACATGATGGATTTGACCGTCTTTGTGGATACCAAAGATTCCTTAAAAGTTATTCGCCGTATACATCGTGATCAGAAAGAAAGAAATTACCCATTGGATGATGTTCTATATAGATATGAAAATCACGTCTTACCTTCTTATTTGAAGTATATCGAACCATATAAACAGGAAGTGGATATGATAATTAATAATAATGGAGACGTTAAAAAAGCCGCAAGCCTATTGAGTAAACTGATTAAAGGAGTAGTCGGAAGTTTTAAGGATTAAAATCAACAATTCTTTGTTCAATCTCCTTTAATTCTTCCATCAAAGCTGCATAAAGACGCAAATCTCCACTTCTTTGAACCTGCATTGCTTGTTCAGATTTCAATCTATATTCTTTCTCTAATTCCTTTAAAGGATTTTTCTTAAAAAAACCAAACATATAATTTCTATTTGGAACTAAACATCAGTACAAAGATTAAGTTCACAGTATTTAAAAAAGGTTTATTTGGGGGCTCCCAATCTCCATTTGCCTCCAAAAAGGCAAATGGAGATTGGGCGGGTCGTCCATGACTACGCTACGCTTCGGTCCTACAGTCTCCCTAAAAAGGTCGACTTGCGGACTGGATCTTCCAGATCCATCATTCCCACCCCTAGCCCAAAATAGGAGGATGATTATGAATGGATTATGCTTAAATATACCAATGAAAATTTATCTTGAAACGAAGAGGAATTAAAACGTAAGCAAGATTTTAGATGATATTGTCAAATTCGTTTTCTATAGATCTACCGTAAATTTGATCTACCGCATTTTTTTTTGCCGTAGCCATAAAAATGAAAATCTTATCTATTTCATTCAAGAAGGCACCATCAACTAATTGTTTGATGTCATTAAAATTTTTGAGAAAAGCGACATCTGGTACTTTATAGAGTTGGCTTTGTTCTCCATCTTCAAATTGAATAGTGAATTTATTATTCATTTGAAAAATGGTAATCTTATATGTGGAGTGGGGGATTTCGCCGACGATTCTCATCTTGTGTTATTTAATTTTTGGATTGATATTTTTGCTTAGAAGCGTGTATATTTTTTTAAGCTCAGGGCTGCCTTTGAGTAGTTTATGATGGTTCTTTATTGTTTTGAGATCTCCTCTGATAGCCGGGCCCGTTTGAAAATCGCTTGGATCACCGAGCTCTATTTTTTCTATGGTTTGTTGGATGATAGGGTACAGCAAAGCAAAATCTAAATTCTCTTCTTGACAGATATCATAGGCTACGCTGAATAAATGATTGGTAAAGTTATTGGCAAATACTGCCGCCATATGGAGTTTGCTTTTTTGCCCTTCGCTCAACAAAGTAATTTTACTACTAAGCCTTTTAGCAAACTGTAGCATATCTTTTTCAGACGCTTCCTCCGCAACTACTACAAATGGAGTTTGCTTTATATTTATTTTTTGTTCTTTCCGTATAGATTGGGGTGGCCAAAATACACCACATTGAGTAAAGTGCTTTGATAGAATCGCTAGCTTAGTGCTACCAGATGTGTGCACAAAGAGTCTATTCTTATTTTCCAAATAAGATAAAGATTTGACAACCTCTGGAATAGCGTCGTCACTGACCGCAATTAAAATGATTTCTGCTTCAGTATCAATTTTATTCAGACTTGTAGTGTATTTACAATCTAACTTTTTGGATAGTGCTAGAGCAGATTTACGTGTTCTACTATAAACTTGGCATACTTGATAGTGCTTTGAAAGTAGGGCGGTCCCCAAATGCCAGTTGATGTTTCCAGCTCCGATCAATGCTACTTTTTTCATGCCTGCTTTTCGCGTAATCTTCTCCCCATTCCTACAAATAGACCTAACATCATCATACAAGTTCCCAACCAAACTAAGTTGATCCCAGGGAAGACGACAGCCTCTAAAACAATATAGTCATCCCGGAAAGAATTTGCCGCCAAGACAAAGGGGATTTTATCTTTCTTTTCATACTGGGCAATATTGATGGTTACCGTCCCAGTACTTGGATCAATTTTTACAAACTGAAAGTGCAAGCCTAGCTTAGAGACTTCATCCTTAAGGATAAATGGTTTATTATTTCGAATCAAATAAATAGGCTGGGCATTAAATTTTTGACCTTCCTTATTTGTGATTTCCAAGGAGGCTCCAACTCCTATGTCACCTTCTTCTTTTACATAAGCAGGGTGGGCTGGTTCTTTTTCAAAGTTTAAAAATTGCACCTTGTATCCATTGAAGTTTAAATCATTTCCTGGCTTTAATTCAAAAGATTGGTATCCTAGCGCATCCTCAGGTGTGAAGATCGCGTCCAAGGTTTGTTCATTTAATTTTATCTTGATGGCGAGCTCATTCACCTGCGCGGAATAGTTAAATAGAAGAGAGCCTCTCAATACAATGATAGGCTCGATATCAAAGCTTTTATCGTCTTCAGGGTATTGCACATTCATTTTAAGACCAACCGCCAAGTCTCCAATTTCAGGATTGTATTCATGATGTACAGGGGCTCTGTTGATATCATTTATGGTAACTAAGAATTTTTTTATCACCGTAGTATCCAATCCAAATTCTTTTACTTCGACGGTATCAAATACTTCTATTGGAGTATTTAAAAATGCACTATAATCGTAGTAATCCAAACTATCTTCTCTTGCTTGTGCCAATTCTATATCCTGTTCTCCTGGAGGCAAGCCCGATATTCTAGAAAAAATATCGTGATCTAGATAGTGCTTGGTACTTGGATTATACGCTGCAATCTTAGTAAATTCTGCATTGTACAATGCATTTGGATACAAATCAAAAGATTCAAAACGGTTACCCATTTTATCCATTCGCTGATAGTTTACCTTGAAGTATCTAGTGTTGTCTGCAATACTGTCTCCCTCGTAGGTTACTTGATAACCTTTAATAAACATAGGTTGATCTTCAAATAACCTAACATTTTCGTTTATCATGTCTTCTGGAAGCAAACCTCTCTGAGCAAATACATTATTAGAGATATTTATTTTATTTAATCCTGAAGCGAGGATACCGATGAGCATAATACCAAAACCTGCATGCGCGATAAAACTGCTAAGTTGAACGCCTTTTGCTTTCCCTAATAGAGTTATCATATCTAGGTTGGAAATAATAGTAAATATTCCGAAGAATAACATCATTGCGTACTGCCATGTACCTAACTGAATCCAAAGGCTAGTCAAGTAGGTTAATACTCCTGCAATTGCTAGACTGGCTCCTAAATGTACAAAAAATTTCTTTTGATGGCCTGACCAATTAATTTCACGATAACGCATAAATTGACTTACCGCACTAAATAGACCAACGAATATGGCTATCCATACTTGGTATTTATTGTAGTGCTTAACGGGTTCTAAGGGTGAAGTTAGGTCTAAATCATATCCAAACAACTCCGCTATTTTATTGTACACAGGTATTGAAGTAGTGAACGTAATGAGGATTGCCGAAAACAATAAAACCAAAGAACCAATAAACATCCAAAATTCCCTAGAAAAAATAGTTTCTTCTTTTTCGGGTATGGCTACACTTGAAAAACCTCTAGCCATAAAAGCGATACTCCCTAATGTGAAGAATCCAATAAAAAGTAATAATTGATTTTCAAGACCCATTTCTGTAAATGCATGAACCGATGTATCTCCTAGTATCCCACTTCTAGTAAGTGTAGTGGAATATAAAATCATGATAAAAGTCAGCAAATAAAAAAGATAAGTACTCTTTATGGAATACCCCGTAGCTTTGGCGATAAGATTGGTGTGTATACCTGCCAAGACTAATAGCCATGGAACCAATGATGTGTTTTCTACAGGATCCCAAGCCCAGTATCCTCCAAAGGTTAGTGCTTCGTATGCCCAAGCGGCTCCCATCAATATTCCAGTCCCTAAAATAGCACCTGAAAACAGGCCCCATTTGAGCATTGGTTGTAGTACACTCTTATGATCTTTTCTCCACAAACCCGCGATGGCAAATGCAAAAGGTATGGCTGTACTCGCAAAACCCAAAAATAAAGTAGGAGGGTGAATCGTCATCCAATAATTTTGCAACAATGGATTTAGACCATCTGCAAACTTACTCAACATGGAGACATAGTCTTCATTATTAAATAAAGGCATTTCAGCAGTATCTCTGAATAAAGCCAAGGGGCTAGAGCCTATTTTATATACCCCCACATAGATCCCTAAAATCATGGAATTGATAAAGACTTCTATGGCCATCAAAACAGACAGCACAGGTGCTTCCCATTTACCTCCTTTGAAGAGTATTATCGCTCCTAGAAAGATATGCCAAAACATCCATAGCATAAAACTCCCTTCTTGACCTTCCCAAAACGCAGAGAATATATAACGAAAGGGAAGTGTATCACTTACATGCTCAAAAACGTACACATATTCGTAGTACTTTTGAATCATGATGTAGAATGTCAAGGCAATCGTTGTGTATATAGAGATACCATGAATAGTAAAACCGATTCTACCTAGATTTCTCCAAGAACTAAACTGAGGAGTAGCTTCTTTATTGGTAGCAAAGAAGTAGGCAATACTTGAGAATAAGGCAGTTACAAATCCGAGAAGGATGACGAAATAGCCAATTTGTCCAAAAATAAGATGTTCGCCAATGTATTGTATTTCTTCAGGCATTTAGGAGGTCGTGTGTGGGTGTACAATCAGATGTCCGATTCTCGCAAGAATATCTCGTCTTCCTTGTATTTGGAAGGACATTTTGTAAGCATATCAGTAGCAACAAAATCTCCTTTTTCCATTCTACCAGTCAAAACAATTTGTTCACTCAATTCAAAGTCTTGCGGTTTAGAACCATATAGAATTACTTTCTTTTCAGTACCTTCTATGTCTTTGATGTGAAAAGTGAAATAG
>CAYZUW010000094.1:0-12361 GCA_964481325.1 uncultured Saprospiraceae bacterium | reverse complement strand
CCATCTATTTGATTGGATGTTAAATTCCGTATTATCATCTAATATTTCAATATCACTTGGTGTCATCTTAGAATCAAGACTTTATCTCTAAAAAAAGTTTTCCAATTGTCTATTTTATTACTGATTAAATGGATACTCATTAATCCAATGAAAACTTCGCCTAACTAGATTTCGATCACTTGCATTTCTTTTTCTCAAGACCATATCTAAGGAGTCCGTTTCATAAATGCCATATAAATGAAATCGGCTAGAGTCTATTCTCTCATAATCTAACTGCTGGAATTCAAATTTTCCATTTAATTTTAATCGGACTTTTTTATTCAATGTGTCTGGCACAAAACTAAATTTGTATTCATGCCCTAAGGATGTCTTTATCGATGCCGTACCCTTAAATTGAACATCAAGGGCTATCCATTCTTCATTATTTTTACTGGTTTGCTTTTTATCTTCTATCAAAATTGGTCTCCGATCAAATTGTTTAACATCGTAATTTCCTTGAAATAATGTCTTCTCCTCCTGAGGCTTGTATTCTTTTTTTAATTGAATCATTTGTACAAAAGCAAATCCAATGCCTCCGACTACGATTAACCATTTTACAATTGTTATAGTTTTACGGTATCTGGCAGGAATAATTTCAATAAAGTTTAACGCTTCTAAGTTTTGATTCAAAAAGAAAAAACTAAATAAGCGACGCGCATTTAAAGAAATCAGAAAAAGACTTAGCACCACTAAGTGTGTAGAAAGAATTTTCACTGGTACATCGTAGCAATAGTTTAACATCATCACATTTAGCATCACTCCAAAGGTGGTCAAAGCTCCGAGCATAGTGGTATATCGGCTAAACAACAAAACGCCACCAACAAACTCTAGAATACCAGTAAATGCGCTATAACTTTTTGAAAAACCCATAAATGTCCATAACAAACCCATTGGAGAAAAATCACCCAGCTCAGTGCTCAAGCGTTGTTCACTAGGAAAACTAAATTGCATTCCAAATATTTTTGCAACTCCGTAGAGGATCATTTGATAGGCCACATAATACCTAATCAGAACAGTTAACCATAAAAGTAAAGTCTGATAATTATCTCTTTTGCGATCTAATATGCCAACAACGATGGCTATCAAGAAAGATGAGATGGCAAAAAATAAAATCTGAAAATAATCATAAGTAGTATCCCCGCTACCATTTGTAAATGTAGTAATTGATGGAGTATGGCCTAATATATATGCAAACCATGGGATTACTTTTTGCCACAGCAATTCTATATAAGAACTGAAGAAAAATTGATGCGAAAAAGTAAATAAAAACACATATGTAAAAAGGAACAAGAAGCTTACTTTTTGAAGGAAAGACCAGTTTTGTTTCATTATCTCATTTTACCAGATTCATAAAGACAAAAGAAATAGCAGAAAAGTCCCAAACCAATTTCTGTTGAGTATAAGTATGATTCGAAAACGAATTTCTCAATTAACCATGTTCAAATTGATTGTTTTTGCTATCCAAAAATACAAAAAATAAAATTTGAGAACAGATATTGTACTAACCGGGCGAGGCGAATAGCCGGAAGCCCTAGAATGGACGAGGGATCGCAGCGTTATATCTAGAGTCTGCGCAGGCTGGTTGTGCGGGCTCTAGATGTAGTAGCGTAGAGCCCGGTGCCGACGCAGTACGGCATGGCCCCTCCTTTTAATTATAAATTATAAATGGTGAATTATAAATGCTTTCACAACGCGTGCCTCTAAATTATAGATGTTTTGCATGACAAATACTTACGCAAGCTTCTAATTAAGAGAACAAATTAAATACAAGCAAAATCAAACCTAAACCCTAATACCTAACACCTAAAGGCTCTTAGCAACCTCTTCCGCCGTGCTCTTCAGATACAACTCATCATACTGCTCGTCGTGTATGGCAGATGGCGCGTCGATCATCATATCGCGACCTTGATTATTCTTAGGGAAAGCAATGAAGTCACGGATAGAGTGTGTGCCATTCATCACGGAACAGAGACGGTCAAATCCGAAGGCAATACCTCCATGTGGTGGAGCGCCGTACTCAAATGCACCCATCAAAAATCCGAATTGCTCTTCGGCTTCCTCGTCCGTAAATCCGAGTAGCTTAAAGTTTTTCGCTTGCAGCGCACGGTCGTGAATACGAATTGAGCCACCGCCTATCTCGACACCATTGATTACCAAATCATAAGCATCTGCTCGTAACGCCTTCATTGTCTCGTGGTCACCATTGAGCATACGCTCCACGTCTGCCTTCTTAGGGGAGGTGAAAGGGTGGTGCATGGCGTGAAATCTTTCTGACTCTTCGTCCCACTCTAGCAATGGAAAATCCAATACCCATAGTGGCTTGAATACAGTCGGATCACGCAACTCTAGACGGTCACCCATCTCTAGTCTCAATTCATTGAGTTGCTTACGCGTCTTGTCCGTCTCGCCCGCCAAGATAAGAAGTAGATCGCCTGGCTTCGCGCCAAACTTATCCAACCACACTTTTAGCTGAGCTTCATCGAAAAATTTATCCACAGAGGATTTCACTGAGCCGTCTTCATTGTACTTAACGTTGATCATACCTTTGGCACCAATCTGTGGACGTTGCATCCACTCTGTCAGTTTCTTGATATCTTTATTGGAGTAGTTAGCCGCTTGACCTGGCGCACAGATACCTACTACGATCTCCGCTTGGTCAAACACCACAAAGCCTTTATCCTTAGCCTCGGCGGTGATGTCTACGAACTCCATCCCAAAACGAATATCTGGCTTATCTGAACCATATCTACTCATCGCCTCATCATAGTCCATACGTGGGAAATCCTCGAGCGTGATATCCAACATCGACTTATAGAGGTGCTTAGTCAAGCCCTCAAATGTATTCAAAATATCCTCTTGGGTTACGAATGCCATCTCGCAATCTATCTGCGTGAACTCTGGCTGACGATCTGCCCTCAAGTCTTCATCTCTAAAGCACTTCACGATTTGGAAGTACTTATCCATACCACCAACCATGAGAATCTGCTTAAACGTCTGTGGACTCTGTGGCAAGGCATAGAACTGACCTGGATTCATACGACTAGGCACCACAAAATCACGTGCGCCCTCTGGCGTCGACTTGATCAAGAAGGGTGTCTCCACTTCTACAAAATCATCGCCTATCAGATGCTTTCTCGTCTCTAAAGCCAGCTTCGAACGAAACATCAATTTCTCTTTCACTGGATTTCGTCTGATGTCTAGGTAACGATACTTCATCCTCAGGTCATCGCCTCCATCTGACTCATCCTCTATAGTAAATGGTGGCACCTCCGATGCATTAAGCACCTCCATTTGGCTCACCTCTATTTCTATATTTCCCGTAGGAATCTTATCGTTCTTACTGCTACGCTCAATCACCTTACCCGTGATTTTGATCACGTACTCACGCCCCACTGAGCGCGCTGTATCTAGCAGCTCTTTAGAACTCACCTCCTCGTTAAACAACAACTGAGTCACGCCATAGCGATCTCTCAGATCTATCCACATCATGAATCCCTTATCCCTCACGGTTTGCACCCAGCCACTCAGAGTGACCTCTTGACCGACATGATCCATTCTCAGTGCTCCACAACTATGCGTACGATACATATTTTACAGTTTAATTGAGCCGCAAATTTACGACAGTTTGCTGTATTATACGTAGTAATGGGCTATTGAGTTTGAGTTTTTTATATCCTTTTGGAAGTCTTTAAGTAAGTATTTTTTGGGGCTGCCTACTGAGACTCCACCCAGATGCTCACGCGCAAGGCTGGCGCTGCATGGTTGTCGCTCAGCAGTCGGGCTCTATCGGAGTCCACCTTCGTTTCCGTGCTTCGCACCTGCCACAAAAAAGTGGCAGTCCTTTCGATCCCTCAGCCGGGAGAATACTATTTTAAAAACACTTCGGCTTCATCTTTGAAGGACTTGAACTCAATCGGATTCCCAGAATAGTCTAACACAAACATAGTCCACTGCTCTCCTGCTTGGCCAGGGTATCTTACTTGAGGCTTCACTATAAATTCGATATTTGCCTTCTCTAGTCGCTCTCGTACGTCATTGAATTGTGCGGCACTGAGTAAACAACCAAAATGCGGAATCGGAACCGAGACTCCATCTACCTTTCCACAATAATCATTCGCTGGTATGTTCTCGCTGATGTGTGCGGAGAGTTGATGTCCAAAAAAATTAAAATCTATCCAAGTATCTGAGGAGCGTCCTTCTTCACAGCCCATAATATCTACATAAAATTTACGGGTAGAAGGAATGTCTTTTATCTTGAAGGCGAAGTGAAATGCTGACATGTTTTAAGTTATCGAAAAATTAGGTTCAAGTAAAAAGTGAAAATAAAAAATAAAGTAGCATAGTTAATAATGTAGAACTCAATATCAAATTGCCTACCAGTCCAACATACTTCAACCATTTAGAGCTTTCTTTTTTACGTACGCTTTTCACTCCATAGATCAAACCCAATACAGATAGTACAAAGCAGGCAAATATAGCTATCATAGGAATCCATATTGAGCTCACCACTCCACCTATAAGAACCATCAAAGAAAGCATCTGAATAAAAAGCAAAATAAACGTAATCACGAAATTTCGAAAGGATTTTCTAGCGTAAGGGCTTCTTACCAAACTATCATTTTGTTCTGGATTTTCTAACGTATTCATGTGCTTTAAAATACAAGAATTACGCGAAAATACTATGTCGCTGTCCGCTAAATTTCTAAACTATTGCAAAAAAAAGTGCTGCGAAATTTCGTAGCACTTTTTTGAGTATATTTTTTTCTTAATTAGTTACATTAACAGTCTAGTCTATCTTCACAAATCTTTGGCTAGCCAGACCATCACTAGTGAATATTTGCATAGTATATATTCCTGCATTCAATTGTTCGACACTTATATTATCATAACATCTTAAAATTATCCATAGACCCGTTGCATCACATCTGCATGAAAGTAGAAGTGACTCCCAGTTGCAGAGATTGTATAGAAGTCTAAAAAATAAAAAAAGGCGCTACGAAAAAAATCGCAGCGCCAAGACTTATATTCATTTAGTATTTTAACTGTTAACGCAGAACCGTCACGTTTCCTCGCTTTTCAAATACATCTCCGTCTGTACAAGTTACGCGTAAGTAGTATCCATACGCATCTGGAGAAACAAGTTCACCATTAAAACGTCCATCCCACATTTCGTTGAGACTATTAGATTCGAATACGCGCTCACCCCATCTACTATATACTATCCAGTATACCTCATCGACAGAGTCTTCATTTGCTCTTACACGCAGCATATCATTTTCTCCGTCATCGTTAGGAGAGAAGGCATTCGGAAAGAATATAAACGGCTCATCACAGGCTCTACTCAATACAACTACAGGCACAGTACGTTCTGTCACACATCCATTTTCATCCGTAACGCTGACGGTAAACTCTATATCTCCAACTTCATTAGGTGTTGCCAAAGGATTAGAAATAGTATTGTCATCAAGTGTACCGGCGTTATTCCATACAAAATTAAGATCATCAATACTAGATACTGAGAGTTGAGTACTGTTACCAATAAAGATAGTATCTGGCTCAGCAAGTGCCTCTCCAAGTCCCAATTCGATATCTACCACCTCTACCTCTATTAATTGAGAAGAGGTACATCCTTCTTGATTCGTAATTAATACTTCGTACACTGTCGTCTCGCTTGGATTCGCTATGGGAGCTGTAGGGTCCGTAACGTCCAAATCGTCCCCGATCCAATCAATAGTTAATTCATCTTGACTACTTTGCGGAATCTCTAAGTCAAGCACAATTTCGTTTCCTAAACACAATACCTCTTCATTAGAATTTAAGCTAGCCTGTATTTCAAAATTAGCTAGTGTCACCGTTTCCGTTTCCGAGCAACCAAACTCATCTGTAGCTACAACAGTATATACATTTGGTCTTCCAGTCATGGCGTTTATGGTGCCCGTATTTCCTGCAGGATTTCCGTTCAAAGTCCACACAAAATCTACATCTACATCTGAAGTCGCAGAGATATCTAAAGCTAGATCCTCACAACCGTTAACATCATCACTTACTTCTAGATCTATTTCCTCAGGAACTGTTAAGGTTACCATTTGAACTGAACTACAGCCTTGCTCTTCATTCGTAATCGTTACCGTGTACACTGTTGTAGAACCAGATATCACAGTTGGATTCGGAGAATTAGGGTCACTCAATCCAGTAGCAGGTGACCACTGATAACTAAAGTCCGTATTAGGATTAGGGTTTAACTCCGCTTCTAGTCCAATACATTGTAGCTGATCTTCTAGCTGCACCTCAGAATCTATCAGAGTGACAGGTACATCTCTTGTAACCGTAGCAGTACAGTTTGCATCTGTAGTCACTGTCAATGTTACTTCTACAACTTGGCTTCCTCCCACATCTATCGTCGGGTTTTGTTCATTTGATGTGGCTGGTGTACTAAATGTCCAATCCCACTCTACTATCTGACCCTGGTTACTTGAGGTAGAAAGATCTGTGAACGTAATTTGCCCATCACTATCACATAGATCAAAAGTAACATCAAAATCTGCTACGAAGTTAATATCTTCTTCTACAGTTACAGGGAATGTAAAACTAGCAATATCTCCATTCGCACATTGCGCTGAATTAGGAAGTGAAAGCGTTACCGTATAAGTTCCAGGTTCTGGATAAGTATGCATTGGATTGGCTTCATTCACAGTAGGAGAACCATCACCGAAGTCCCAAGTGTAAAATGGAGCATTAGGGCTATTATTAAAAAAGCTAATTGTCAAGTCTTCACATTGACCGAAATTGACAAGGTCTTCTAATGGAGCATCATCCAAAACAACTACTCTTACAGAATCTGAAATATCGCATCCAAACTGATTTTCGATCTCTACGAAATAGGTTGTTACTATTTCGTTGTCTGTAGAAATGATTGGTGTCAATGTATTTCCACCTGATAAGATATTTGGCCCAACCCAGTTAATCGATAATACATCGTTTGGATCATTACTTGTGATCACATCCAATAGTCCTTGTTCTCCTTCACATAGGAATTGCAAATCATCAATGTTTACATCTAACTGTGTTCCTGTAACTGTTACAGAAGCCGTTTGCTGGCAGCCATTGGCGTCAGTCGCCGTCACTACAAATACATTCGCTCCAGATAGTCCATCTAATTCTAGTGTAGGCTCATTACTCAATACATCTCCATTGGAGGAGGTCCACTCATACTCAAGATTATCATTGTCAGAATCTACTGTAAGGGTAGCTTCATCACCACAGTCTGTCTCAAAGTCGTCAGGCACTAATAGTTCAATAGACTCTGGGACAAAAATTTCCACCTCTCTTACTGTACTACATGGCATACTTCCAGAAGTATCTGTAATCGTCACGGAATAGGTTGTTGTTACCCCTGGATCTGCTATAGGAGTTGGAGATGTAGGGTCGTCCAAGCCTGCCGCAGGTGACCACTCATAAATATAGTTTGGATTACTATTGAGATCAATCAGCTGTGGCCCATTGTTTTCACAAGCAAGAATAGGTGCTGGTGCCTGTATATCATCAATAATACTAATCATTACATTTTGCACTTGAGAAGAAGACTCACAATCTAATTCTGTAAATAAGGTGAGCGTAACATTCAGTTCTTCATCTTCATCAAATGTAAGTATTGGATTAGGTTCAGTAGAGGTCATTCCGTTCCCGAAATCCCATAAAAACCCAGTGGTATTATCTTGAGGATTTATGGACTGCTCCGTAAACTGTATCGACACTCCATTTTCAGAACAGTCGATATAATCGAATGTAAAATTAGAAGCTAGAATCGGGCTTACTACTTCTACTACTTGTACTTGGTCGTCTACACAAGTCACCGCCGTATTCAAGCCTAAAGTAACAGTAAAGGTACCAACTCCAGGATAAGTATACGTTGGATTGACTTCGGTAGAACTCGCATTTGGGTTAGTTGGATCTCCAAAGTCCCAGATGTAATCATCATTATTACCTGTACTTGTGTTGGTAAAAATAACCGTCACTCCATTACAATCTTTTACTTCATCAAAAGCTAAATTTGCATTCGAGTCTATCACGTTTACATCAATAGTATCTCTTTGCGTACAACCAAATTGGTTTTCAGTATCTAGGAATAAAACAAATGATCCTGCTTCTGAAGAGTTGATAGTTGGTGTATTGGTGTTAGCACCAGATATGATTATCTGGTCATCACCAGTCCAAGCATAAATCAGATTGTCAATAGGGTCTAGGTTGTTTACATTTATTTCAAATGACTCTCCTGTACACAATTCTAAAAAGCCATCGCCGCTCAAAATACCTGTAATACCTGTACCATCGCCCCCTGGCATAAATGTATCGTCTATTTCTATATCCACAGGTCCGCCTTCTATGGTAATCGTCTGAGATTCACTACAGCCAAATTCATCTGTAAAGGTCACTGTAAATATTTCTGTTGCACCCGGCTGCACCTCTATACTCCCTGAGTTACTGATCACATCACCAGCAGCATTAGTCCATACGACATCAAAATCATTAATAGTTCCTGTTGTAGTCGTTGTAGAAAGTATTATGGTTTCGGCTTCACAAGACACGATAGTGTTGGAGCTTGTATTATCATTCAAAGTGATTTCTCCAGAGCTAGTTCCTTCTGCATCTACATCGATCCCAATTTCATCCGGCACAACAACTGTTACACTAGTGGTTACTTCACAAATATCGAAGGCATTATTATCCGTAATAGATACACTGTATGTTGTCGTAGTCGATGGGTTAGCAGACGGATTAGCAGCAGTAGGGTCATCTAAGCCTGTGCTTGGCGACCATTGATATTGCAATGAATTATCAGGATTGCTATTTAATTGAACAGGGCCGTCTAACGGACAAACAATAATTTCATTTTGTATTCCAGACACATCGACAAAATTTATATCAAAAGTCTGTGTAGCTTCTCCATCACAATTAGCACTATTAAGCACGGTAAGTGTTGCAGTAAATGGCCCCTCTTCTGTAACAGTTATCACTGGATTAGCAAGGGTGCTCACTTCATTATTTGAAAAAATCCATTCTCTCTCGATTATTGAACCTATTTGCGTATTCGTAATATCAGTGAATTCAATAGTAATAGCTCCTGGTGTACAATCAATAAATTCAACCTCGAAGTTAATATTGACTAAAGTTTCTGCAACTTCTATAGTCCTTGTCATAGTCGGCAAATCACATGGTAATCCTGGGATAGGACTCAAGGTGACATTAAATATACCTGGCGCACTATAGGTAAAGCTAGGAGATTGTACTCCAGTAAGAGTAGATCCTGCTCCATCCCCAAAATCCCAAGTATAAAATTCAAAATTTGTATTTCCTGAACTAAAGTTTATCGTAGTACCTGCACAATCTTGTTCGGTTGTAAAATCAAGAGAAGCATTAGAATCAAAAACATCCACATCTATCAAATCTGTCCTTGTACAACCAAATTGATTAGTAGTAACTAGCGTTAACAAGTGCTCGCCTGGCGTTGATGCAGCTAAAGTAGGATTTGCCGTATTGGCTCCAGCGACAATAATATCTCCTGTCCATGCGAATGTTAAGTTATCATTTGGATTATTATTTCCAACATCAATAGACCCAGTAAGACCAATACATAAGTCTAAGTCCCCATCTCCATCAGTATCTGAAAGTACACCTCCTATGCCACCACCAACAATAGATTCTGAAAAAGTAATATCAACAGGGTTTCCTAGAACTGTTATTTGCTCTGATGCTGAACATCCAAACTGATCCGTAACAGTTACAGTGTATGTCATTTCTCCAAATGGCGAGACTTCAACAGTTGGTCCAGATGCAATTGTATTTCCATTCTCATCTGTCCACACAATACTAATATTTCCGTCAGTGGTCGTAGATGTTTCGGACAACGTGATAGTGGAATTATCTCCTCCACAATTTATAATCTCATTTTCATCGAAGATTGTTGTTGATGTATTATTTCCTAAATCAGCTATCGTTGCTTGTATTTCTAAATCGGATACAGCATGTACACTAATCATAACTTGCATTACGCTACTACATCCAAACTGGTTGGTCGCAACTAAATTCAACGTAAATACACCTTCTTCAAGACCGAAAATACTAGGACTAGCAGAATCTGCTCCAGCCGTAATAACACCATTCGCTGCAGTCCATTGATATGTCAATTGATCTCCTGTATTTAGGTTATTAACATTTAGCGAACTCGTTTCTCCTACACACAAATCTAAAGTGCCATCTCCGTCAACATCCGTAATACCGGATCCAGAACTAGATCCTGGATTACTTAACTCTTCTACACTAATATTCACTGTTGAAGGAAAAACCGTGACCGAGGCTTGCCCATTACAACCATTTTCGTCCACAACAGTTACCGTATAAGTAATGCTACCGTTTGGATTAACTGTAACGGAAGCTTCATTTCCAATCAAAACGCCATTTTCATCTACCCACTCGATTGATGCTAAAGTCGAACCTGAGTTGGTAACTGTTAGCGTTACATCTTGACCATCACACACCACTAGGTCTGCTCCACCTTGTAAATCTACAACAGTCTGCGTTCCATTATCGCCTGTAAGAACTGCTCCGATAGTTAGATCCGTAAAATCTCCTACATTAACAACTCTGTCAATCAAAGCTGTACAGCCTGTACCTGGTGCATTCACTGTCAAGGTGTATGTAGTTGTGCTGAAAGGATTAGCCGTTGGGTTAGCAATATCTGGATTTGACAAATTGAACGCTGGAGACCACGAGTATGTCAAATTAGGATTGAGTGCTAGAAACTCAGGATACAACTCCACTGACTGTCCATCACAAATAGTTGCTGGACTTAATAAACTTCCTAAATTATTATCCCCAGGAGAAAATGTCTGTGTAACAGAATCGGAACATGTATCTCCAGATTCTGCCTCAAGGGTAATGGTTATATCTTGTCCATCATTAGACACCACAAAGACAGGATGTTGCTCGTCCGAAAATTGACCATCACTTAATGTCCAGTTCCATCCAACAATATCAAATCGATTATCTGGATCAAATGAAGTATCTTCTACAGCAACAATGATGTCTCCATTTTCACACTGGAAAGTAGCTGCATTAAAACTAGCTTGCGCGGTAACCTCTTTTATGTAAAGCGGAAAATTTAAAACATCTTCACACTCATTACCTACTTCTACCGTTAGTACCACATTATACATTCCTGTATCAGGGTATGTATATGAAGGTTGAAATTCTGTGGACACATCATTGGTAGTGGTAGGGTCACCAAAATCCCAAGAAAACGTACTCGCATTGGTACTATTATTAATGAAGTTAGCCGTCAAGTCGTCACACAAAGTGTTTGCATTGCCAATTACCGCTTCTACAATACCGCACTCTCCTACATTATATTGAAAATCTCTTCTTGTCTCTGCAATCAATACGCCATTTCTATATTCCTCTACACATATTCCTACTACAAACTGCCCTATGGTATTAGGCACCCCTGTTATAAAACCTGTATTAGGATCAATCACCAATGGGTCCCCACCCAATACATTACTCAAGCTGTAAGTAGGTGAATTATAAACTACTGGGTCATAAGGCGGAGAAGAAGGTGGCTGTGGTTGTGGATTGTTCAAAGTTGCTCCCGTAAAAGGGGCACATACTCTATACACTAAAGAATCTCCATCGGTATCCGAGGCCGAATGATCAAAATCTATCGGTTCATTTACGCAAATAAATACAGGTGGAAAGCTATTAAATGTAGCCTGAGCGTTACATTCCTGCAAAGCCTGATTAGAAATAGTAGAAATAAATGTTGCCCCAGTTTCTAATGGATTTAAAATATTTACGATAGTTTGGTTTCTACAACATCTTTGATATGCTAAGGTATACCCTCCAGCACGTTCAGGCAGAGAAATAGTATCGATATAGGTTGTTGTATGCACACAAACAGTAGCAGGAACAAACAAACAAGTATCTGCAATGACTATGTCTAAAGTATCATTTTGTGGCCCTAATGGAATTCTAACTTCTCCAATTCTAAAATTGGTTTGGCCATCAAAAATACCTATAGAAACGGGGTCATCGAATTGTGCGTTCGATGCACCAAAAAAGCAATCTCTATAAACGTTTAGTGTCACTTCATATTGATCTCCTCCAAGACATCTATAAGTCAAACCACCTCCAACAATATGTGTAGCTGAAAGATCAGCTGAGAACATAAATATTCCCATCATTAGGAGACCAAGCACTTTGTTTGCTGCTCCTCTGACAAGATCTTTAAAAAATAATTTATTTATTAAGTTAATCATGATTGTACGTT
>CAYZUW010000093.1:0-12400 GCA_964481325.1 uncultured Saprospiraceae bacterium | reverse complement strand
GGATATTTATAATGAGGAAACCGACCTGTCCCGAAATTTCTTCGGGAGGCAAACTAGGCGAGGCGTAGAGCCGCGTGAAGGGGTGGAATGGTGGCACAAATTGGGAGGCCTTGTAGCCAGAGCTTTGTGCCAGTCCGTAGGACCAAGCCATGGAAGACCTGACCTCTGCGCGGATAGGAAGCGCAGAAAAGGGCACGCCCAAATCTACATTAAAATTTTACTTCAATGCTTCTAAAGCCTGCTCTGCTCTTTGACGTGTGTTGTCATAGCTAGTAGCTTGATTGTAGTGGCTTTTTGCTGCAATCAAATCGCCTTGTCGCTCTGTCACTTCTCCTAGATAGTAGTGCGCTAATCCAAAAGTGGGGTCAAGGTTTTTGGTGATCTCGAAATGCTTTTTGGATTGCTCTAGAGAATCCAGCTGCAAGTAAGCCAGTCCAATATTGTAAAAAGCAGAAGGTTCTTTTTGACCCGCTTTAACTGTAATTTCCTTAAAGACCTCAATAGCTTCTTCGAATTTTCCTTGGGAGCCGAGGGTATTTCCTTTGGCCAAATAGGCACTATAAAAATCAGGGTCAGCGGCTATGGCTGAATCAAAATACTGGAGTGCGACAGGATCCTCTTTAGCGTCGTAAATAAATCCTAAGCGCATCAAGGCAGGAACAAAGTCTGAGTCTTTATCTATCGCTACTTTGTACGAGCGAATGGCCTTAGTTTCATCCTCAATATCTTCAAAATTGACGCCCATCAAATAGTAGGTTCGGGGATTGAATCTATCCACTTTAGTCGCTCTCTGGAGTGTGGCAAAGGCGTCGTTATTTTGCTTTAGAATTATCTGGTACTCCCCCAAGTCATGCAAAATTTCAATGTTTGTCGGAAATTGATAAGAAGCCGCCTCCAGGGTCAAGAGCGCTAAACGGGAGTTGTCATATTCTAAGTAGGTTTGTGCTAATTTTAGATGTGCATCTACGCGCGAGCTGTCCATCGCTATAACCTTTTTGTAGTCTGCTATGGCTTCATCAAAACCCTCTAACTCAAAATATAAGTCGCCTCTTTTTTCGTATAATTCGACTTTGTCTGGATTCGCTTCTATCTCACGATCCATCTTTTGGAGTGATGTCAAACCAATTATTGTAGGGACTTCCTCTTCAACCGTATCGACCTGGGGTCCACCACAAGACATGAAACTGCAAACCAAAACGAACAGGATATACGTTATACTCTTGGAGATCATTAAATTATATTTTTCATCTTTAAATAAAACAACACCAAATTGATGTGTGATACAGTAAAAGTAAGGGATTTTTGCCATATACTGGACTCGAAGCTTATGATGTTTTGTATAATAGTCTACTTAACTGTATTAAGTCTTCCTCTAGATGCACAAATTTTTGATGATGTATACATTTTGGAGTCACAAGGTGTCTCTATTTCCACATCACATGCACTACGAGATGGTGATGTCACCTACTTGTATGGGCAATTTTTTGGATCATTAGACATTGGAGACTTTGAATTAGAGCATGTGGGATCAGCTGACTTATTTCTCATGCGGCTTGTAGACGGGCAACCTGAATGGGTATTTTATGGAGGTAGCAATGGCTCAGACAAGGCTGTTGACATCGAACTAGACGATGATGGGAATATAGTTATAGGCGGTGAGTTTTGGTTGGAAGCACAGTTTGGAGACTTAACCTTAGTGACTGAAGGAAGCACAAAATCGCTATTCGTGATAAAATTAGATTCTGATGGCAATATCTTAAGCCATCAATCTATAAATGGTTCAGGCGCTAAAAACATGAATGGACTAGCATTGATCGGCGATGATGTGTATGTCAATGGAAGTTTTAGCGATACTTTATTTTTGACAGCGACCTCAGCTGTAGCCAATGCTGATCAAGATATATATGTATTGAAATTGGACAAGGCCGATGATGATGGCTGGATACAACACTACGGCGTAGATGGGAAAAGCATTAGCGTCGATTTTTCTTGGGATGCGGTGAACGATCAATTTATAGTAAGTGGCGAATACCTCGGACAATTAGCGGTAGCTATGGACACTATAGATATCAATACTTTTGATCAAGATATGTTTGTAGCTGCTTTTGATATAAATGGTGAAGGGCTATGGTTGCAAAAAGCTGGTGGCCAATTTGAAGATTTTAATGAAGCCCATTGCCTAGATGATGAAGGCAATATTTACCTAACTGGATTTTTTAGAGGAATCATAGGATTTTCGGACGGCAGCCAAATCAATACAGGCGGAATAGGAAACTTAGATGGCTATATCATCAAATATAGTCCTGATGGTGAGAAAATATGGGCTAGAAATCTAGGGGATTTGAGCAACACAGAAGCTGGCACGAATATCAGTTTTGAAAACGGACGCTTGTATTGGACTGCTTATCATGAGGGGGCATTCAACATAGATGGTATTGATTTTTTCAATAATGAATCCTCCATTAATGGATTGGTCGCGGTGTTCAATACAGACGGAATTTTAGAGCAAGGAATTCCCTTACCTGGAAATATGACTGTGATTCCGATGGGTATCATTCCCGAAGAGCAAAATATTTTTGTGTTTGGAGATTTTCAGGGAAAAATAGAGCTGGATCAAACTTACACTTCATCTGCTTTCTCAAGTTTTCATGTAAATATTATAGACTTAATATCATCAAGCAGCGACATTATTTCTCAAAATATAAAAGTATATCCAAATCCTGTCTCCCATACCCTACAAATAGAGTTAGACCAGCAAGCAGATCATCTAGCGATATTCAATCAGCAAGGGATATCAATGTACCAAAGCCCAGAGGATAGACTTAGTCACAGTATTGATTTTTCAAGATTTGAAAGTGGAATATATTTTTGGCGCACAGCCTCTGGCGCAAGGGGTAAGGTGATAAAAAAATAGGGTGCCAAAGTTAGACATCATTTGTAATACTCAACGGAAATTGGTTTGGGATAATTTATGCGAATTTATTTTGGTCAATATCAAGGCGATGAACGAAGTGGTGCGTAGCAGAAAAGATTCTGTGAATTTTTTCAACGAAGAGAACCGCTTGCGGGTGGGCTGCCATGATGCCCTAGCATCAAGGAGTATTTTCAACGCAGATATTGGCCAAAAGAACTAGCAGAAACGTCCCAAACTACTTTCCGTTGAGTATCACCTATTGGCACCCCTTTGTTTTTCGGCTTATCGTTTTTCTGTATTTTGTTAAAACAGAAATGTTAGTTTACCATAAATTATTTTTTCAGGAATCTTCCTAGCATTCCTGTCACGTCATCTATAATGCTGCCATCACCATCTTTATCAATAAAATTCTTCAACATTCCACCCAATGGGCTACCTGAAGTACGTTGTTGCTGCTGTTGACGAGCACCGTTTAACAAATCCATGATACCAGCAGCATTCAATCCGTTTTGTCTTTTTTGCTGGCCCAAAACACCTAATAAAAGTGGTGCTAGCTTCATCATAAGATTTCCTGTTTGGTTTGTATTTAATCCATTGTTCTTACTGATAGCGTCAATAATGCCAGATTGCTTATCACCAAGGATATGCTTTAGAATACCTGCTCCATTCATTGCACGCTTATATTGAGGTTGTACATTATTACCTCCTAAAATATCTTGCAAATTATCAAGAATTCCTCCATCGTGATCCTTTTCAAGTGCATTGTTCAATGCATTAGCGCCATCTGGACTTTGTGCATTGCGAGCGATCCCGCCTAGCAAAACTTCCATAATATTTTCAGCTGCACCTGAAGTTTGTTCTTTTGATATACCATTTCCGAGTTGAGATGTTAGAACGTCCATAACTCCGCCTGAAAGTTGACTTTTTACTAAGTCCATTAAATTTATTGACATAATTTTTTTATTAGTTATATGTTAAAAATTAAATACTCCTAAATTATAACAACAAAAACATCGTTTTGAAGTAAAATATGTACATATGTACCTGAATATCAAGCTAAAATACACCTTTTTGACGATATTTTTGTCATCTAGTTACTTTTCTATTGGGCAATTTCTGCACACCCCTGAAGAAATGGAAGCAATCATCCAAAATAATCCTGAAAAATATATCATCCAAGAAACGAATAATCTCGGAACAGAAGCATTTATAAATTGTCGTCAAGAAAAGAACACGCCAAGACCAAAAACTGTTTTGACCATTCTCGACCTTGATCATCAAAAACTATCTAAGCTCGACAAGAAAAAACTTAAGAAAAGAAACAAGAAAATCACAAGCCAGTTGAGTAAAAGTGACAACACTGCGCTAAGCCATGAGCTATACAAAAATCATTATCAACTTGGCAACTTTGAAGAGGCCTTGTTTTACAAACTTCAATTCGAGGATATACAAGCTTTTAGTTTCGAGAATGAACTCTTTCTAGCTAAAGCATTTTTAGAAATCGGAGAACTAGACGTGGCATTTGAGCATATATTCAATGCGAAAATCTTATTGCCCTACTCTGAGCATACTTATACTAGCAATGAAATTCAGCAAGTAGAAAAGCTAATGCGTCAAATATTAATAGCTAACAACAAATCCTATCAGGATTGGGCGTTACAATTTTCCTACTGCATTAGCAATCGAGATAATAAAACTTTTATTAGCTTCAAGTCCCAACCTTGGAAGACCTATGCTATCTGCAAATCAGTATGGCAAGAAGACGAGCCGCATAAAACTAAAATGGCTACTATCTCAGACCAAGCTTCTTGGGAAGTGGAGGAAAAAGAGTGTCTGCTCAATGCGCTTGTTTCTTATCTGCGCCATGAAGAAAATAATCCAGAATTTATGGGATTACAACAATTGGCGCTGGCGCTTGAACATAACTATATCTCAGATTTCATTCGGTACGAAACTTACACTTCTAGATACCTTCCACTACCTAGTGGTCAACCAAACAGGGAAGAAATTAAGGCCCTAAAATCTTATTTCCTTAGAGTGCATACAACTTCTAGCAATTAATTTGAGACAAAAACACAACTAGCAGCCAAGTAAATCAATGGCTGTCAATTGATTACAGCAAAAAACTACTTAGCACTATCATTCTGCTTGTTCTGAATTAAAATTTAACATCATACCAAAAGGGCTGATTTGAAAAGTTTATCTCAGTCTATTGAAGAGAATTTCATAAATTCGGACAAAAATAAAAATGTCTGAAATCAAAAATTCAGAAATTGTAGAAAAAGCACTTGAATACGCCGCGCCTTTTTTTCAGTCCGATCGCAATTTGGTATATCATAATTATCAATTTTGCATATCACTTTGTAACAGAATTGGTGAAATAGCTCAACAAGAGCGTAATATACCTCAGGAGCAAACAGAGGAAGCCAAATTGGCCAGCATTTTCTACACTGTGGGAATAGCACAAAATAGATCTGATGCGGCCCAAACTGCTTTATCGCTTTGGTCTCAATACGCTGCAAAGGAATCTATTAATTCCGATACTGCTCAAAATGTAATAGCCGCTCTCAATAGTTTCTTTCTTACTGAAGAAAAAAAAACAGCCGCTCAAAAACTCCTAGCAGATGGCATACATGTCCAAACCTATGCACACTTAGATGCTTCTCAAACGGCCTTGTATAAAATGGAAGCACTTTCCTTTGAGCCTACAGAGATCAGTAATCTAGAATGGAATACAAGACAACATGAAGCCATCCAAGAAGTAAATTTCTTCTATCCATACACAGAGCTTCAATACAAACCCATCCTAAATCAACAGCTACTTGACTACACACAAAAAATAAAACGAAATAAAAGAAATGGTCCAAAGGCTTGGGAGCATGAGAAGTTGCGTAATTTTCAAAACCTGGAAAGACGTCTTCCAAATGATGCTACACAAACCTTCTTTAGAGCCAACTTTAGAAATCATATCAACCTGAGTGCTATCGCTGATCAGAAAGCAAATATCATGATATCCGTCAACGCCATCATGATATCCGTACTCATCTCGATTTTATCCTACAGGAACATCACAGAAACTAATCCTATGATTATTGTGCCTGTAGTCATTTTTTTAATGACTGGATTGACCTCTTTGATCTGTGCTGTATTATCCGCTAGACCAAAAGTGACTAGAATAAACAAAAGCAACATGCCTCTAGAAGAAGTTCAAAAAAACATCGTCTTCTTTGGCAACTTCGTACACTTAGATTTAGACAAATTCGAAGAAGCAGTAGACGCTATGTTTAGAGACAGCGAACTGATATATGGCAATATGGTTAGAGATTTATATTTTTTAGGAAAAGTACTAGATGAAAAATACAGATATCTTTCAATCTCTTATAATGTTTTCATGATTGGATTTGTAGTGACTGTGCTTACCTTTATGATTGCCTTTTTAAGCTAAAAATTATGCCCAAGAAAAATATCCAACGCCCACATGCAGAAGATGCCTATAAAAAAGAACTCGATGCGCTAAGCAAAATAGATACAAAAAACAAACCTGCCAATTGGTGTCTATCTCCAAAAGCAGTCGTCACCTATATCCTTGGTGGCAAGCTAGACGATGGTACAGAGATAGAAACAAAGTACTATGGAGACAGACGCTTGATAGAAGTTGCTGTGGCGACCCTGCTCACCGATCGTGCACTTTTACTATTGGGTATTCCAGGGACCGCCAAAACTTGGCTGTCAGAGCATCTTGCTGCCGCTATTTCGGGTACATCAAAACTACTTATACAAGGAACTGCAGGCTTATCTGAAGAGGCACTGCGATATGGTTGGAACTACGCACAACTCCTAGCAGAAGGACCATCTGAAAAATCAATTGTGGTTTCTCCAGTGTTAAAAGCCATGAAAGATGGACAAATAGTCCGCATAGAAGAACTCACTAGACTTCCCTCGGACGTACAAGATTCTCTCATTACGGTTTTATCAGAAAAGACATTGCCGATACCTGAGCTAAATACAGAACAACAAGCCATTCAAGGATTCAATGTAATTGCTACGGCTAATGATAGAGACAAAGGTGTAAATGACTTGTCTAGTGCCTTGAGAAGAAGATTCAATACGGTTGTGATGCCATTGCCAAAATCTTTTAACGAGGAAGTGAAAATTGTGCAAACTAGGGTAGAAAAATTTGTGCAAAAACTTGACATGCCGAAAAGTAAAGTCCCCATCGAAGAAATCAACAGACTCATCACTATCTTTAGAGAGCTGAGATCGGGGGGCACCACAGACGGCAAGATGAAACTCAAAGTCCCTGGCAGTACCTTGAGTACGGCAGAGGCTATCTCCGTGGTAAACAATGGAGTTATCTTAGCGACTCACTTTGGCAATGGCACCATGACGGCAAAAGATCTTGCAGCCAGTCTGACCGGTGCTATCATCAAAGATCCTAAGACAGATGAAGTCGCGTGGAAAGAATATCTAGAAACCGTCATTAAGGACAGAAAGGAATGGAAAGACCTTTACGAAGCATGTAAAGATGCATAAGGTCTTTGGAATCAGACATCATGGTCCTGGCTCTGCAAAAAACGTCATGCGTGCGCTGGATGAATTTCAGCCAGACTGTATACTAATAGAAGCCCCCGCTGACGCAGAAAAACTCATTCCTTTCAGTGCACACAAAAAGATGAAGCTGCCACTGGCTATTTTGATTTACAACCCAGCAGATTTTAATCAAGCTGCTTTTTATCCCTTCGCCACTTTCTCGCCCGAGTGGCAAGCTTTACAATACGGACACAAGCACCAAATAGAGCTTGGTTTTATAGACCTGCCTCAATCTCAAAGTCTACTCCTCCCTGAAGAGAATGAATATTCAAATGATCTCGACATCACTGACCCACTCGGCAATCTAGCCCGTATAGCAGGCTTCAAGGACAGCGAACGATGGTGGGACTTCACCTTTGAATATGCCGAGAGTGGAATGGAAATATTTGCGCTCATTGAGGATATGGTCACGGCACTGAGAGAAGAGATTATCGATCAAGAAAGAGAAACACTTTTGCGCGAAGCGTATATGCGCAATCAAATTCGCAATGCCATCAAAAATAAGTATGACCGCATCGCTGTGATTTGTGGTGCCTGGCACGTGCCCGCACTCAATGACCTTTCGGCATTCAAATTGAAAGAGGACAGAGCCTTATTAAAAGGGCTCCCTAAAATAAAAACAGACGCCACTTGGATTCCTTGGACCTATGAAAGATTGGCTCGTTCTGGAGGGTATGCGGCGGGTGTAGACTCCCCTGCTTGGTACAATCTCATTTTCAATTCAAAAAAAGATAGTGCGACCCGATGGCTTGCCAAAGCAGCTCGCTTACTTAGAAAAAATGGTTTAGGCGCCTCCTCTGCCAATATCATCGAAGCAGTCAACCTGGCCAATCACTTAGCCGCTTTGCGAGACATCCCTCTACCAGGTTTGATAGAATTGAAAGAAGCAGCGCTGAGCACTTTATGCAATGGCTTGGATATAAAATTCAACTTAATAGAAAAAAATTTAATCATTGGGAACAAAGTGGGAAGACTCCCCAAAAATATCCCCACTGTCCCTTTACAGAAAGACCTCATACAGCAGATCAAAAAAGCGAGACTCTCTAAAGAATACAATAGCTCAGAAGCAACGACCAAGAAGTTAGACTTACGCAAACCGACTGGCCTGCTTGGAAGCAAGCTACTGCACAGACTATCCATCTTAAATATCCCTTTTGGCAAGGCACGCAAAGGCTCTAGGTATGCTACAGGTTCATTTAGCGAAAACTGGAAACTAAAATGGAAACCAGAATTCTCTATTAGAATCATTGAAGCCAGTATGTGGGGAAACAATATGGAGGAAGCTACGCGGAACTATATCGTCAACAATGTCAGAAACGAAACCAAGCTAGAGCAGTTGTCTTCTTTATTAGAACAAGTACTCAAGGCAGACTTACCCCTAGCATTATCTTCGCTTTTACAGCAGATCAGCCAACTCGCTGTGCTCCAATCCGACACTACTCAATTGATGGTCCTCGTCCCAAATCTTATAGATGCGATGCGATATGGCAGCACAAGAAAACTAGACGTCAGCCAAATCGAAGAGATCTTACAAAATGTACTGCCTAGAATAATGATAGGCCTCCCCGCGACATGTATTGGCATCAATGAAGACCAAGCCAACGAACTTTTTGAAAAAATACAAAGACTCAATCACAGTATTTTCGTACTGAAAAATGCAGACTACATTCATGATTGGTACCAGGTACTCATGAAGATAGCCGAGCACCCCAACAGCCATACTATTCTAGATGCACAGGTGCATCGCATCCTGTTCGAGCGCAAGATCTTTTCTTCGGAGAAAGTATCCCAAAGGATGCACTACCAATTATCTGTCAATGCGCCTTCTATGGAGCAAGCCCAATGGGTAGAGGGATTCTTGTACGGTTCCGCCATGATCTTGATACATCATTATCCGTTTTGGAAGATTGTAGACGACTGGTTAGATGAAGTAGAAGAAAGCCACTTCATGGAAATCGTGCCCGTGTTGCGGAGAACCTTTTCAGAATTCTCTCCAGCCGAGAAAAGGAAATTAATCCATTATGCAAAACACGGTAGAAAAGAAAAAGTGATAGAAAAACGCAGCTTCAATCAAGAACGCATTCGCATCATCATGCCAGTCCTAGAAAAAATATTTATAGATGAGCCTGCTCCGAAAACCCAAAATGACTAATTCTACTCTTCTTCAGTAGAATCGTCAGGGTTCTGAATAGTCTCCTCAAAATCATTTTCGCCCTCTTCCGTTTCATCGTTTTCCCCTGTTTCGTCACTCTCCTCCAATTCCTTGCGCTCTAAAAAGAAATTATTAATACCTGGTCTATTAATTAGAGCCACCTTTTGCATATTGAGCAACTCCAACAAACCTAGAAAAGTAATCACGGCATGCATTCTATCTTTACATGCTCCAAATACCTCAGAAAATTCTTTTTGCTCTCCTTTGCGCAGCAGATTGATGATAAAAATCTGTTGGTCACGTATCGTGTAGGCATAGGTATATACCTTGTGAATGGTTTTATTTTTGCTTTCTTCCATGCGCTGCATCACACGCTCGAAAGTCTTCATGAGTTTGAATAGCGTGACAGACTCCAGCTCCATATCTACCAAGGCCGTCTCTGCGATCTTTTTCAGTTCGCTGTTCGTATTTCCTCTACCCTCTCTTTCACTTCTCGTCAATTCTAAATCTCTAAACTGAGTAAGCACACTTTTGTATCGCTTGTACTCTAACAATCGCTGTACCAGTTCATCTCTAGGATCTATCTCATTACCTTCCTCATCTATTTCTTTTCTAGGCAGAAGCAACTTCGCCTTGATGCGCATCAAGGTAGCTGCAACAAGGATAAATTCGCTCGCCAAGTCTATGTTCATCTCTTCCGCCTGACGGATGTACTCAAGAAACTCCGCAGTGATTTTAGAGATAGGAATGTCGTGGATGTCTAGTTCATCCCGCTCTATAAAGAATAGCAGCAAGTCAAACGGCCCTTCAAACTGAGGTAACACTATATTGTACGTATTCTGCATATCTATTCTCTATATTTGTTCCTAAAAGAAAAAGCAGAAATGTTCTCGGCTATTTTCTCTTTAGTATATTACACCACAAAAGTACTAAAATACTCATATCCACTTGAAAAAGACCCTATATTTAATTCCTACTCCTTTACATGAAGACAGCATAAGCAGTCTACCAGCGCATACCATCGAGGTGATTCACAGTCTAGACGTGTTTATTGTAGAGCGTGCCAAGACTTGTCGCAGATTTGTGAGCAAAACTAAGCCTCCAAAACCTATTCATGATATGATTTTTGTGGAGCTAGACAAACATGACCTTAGTGCAAACTATCCTATCATCAAGGAGTTGTTTACCGAGCACGATCGAGTGGGTTTTATGTCCGAAGCAGGCTGCCCTGGTGTCGCAGACCCAGGAAGCGAGTTCGTGTGGCAAGCGCACAATATGGGTATTGCCGTAGTCCCTTTGACGGGACCATCGAGTATCATTTTAGCATTGATGGCCTCTGGGCTCAACGGTCAGAATTTTCACTTTCACGGCTATCTTTCCCCCAAAAAGGATCAAGTCAAAAAAGATATTCTACACCTGGAAAAAACATCTCGCCCTAAATCTTGCACTCAGATTTTTATAGAAACCCCCTATCGCAACAAGCCTATGATAGAGTCTCTTCTGAATACCCTCAACCCAGAGACCAAGCTTTGCATAGCAGCCAATATCACTGCCCCAGACGCCTATATCCAAAGCCACACCATCCGGCAATGGAAGAAAACCACTATACCTGATTTGCATAAGATACCTTGTATTTTTCTACTTTTAGGAGGATGATTATGAGCCATACTATATATAAAAAGGGCTGTCGAAAATGACAGCCCTTTTTATATATAGTACCGGGTCATCCAGCGCTCCATTTCATTCCGGTCCAGCTAATCTCAGCCGCACCTCGCTTTACCCGCTGGACTAAACGCTTACTACCCCTTGTCCGTTTTTGGAAGTAGAATCCTACCCTTCAACGAGCTTTCTTCCTTCGTCTGTGAATACTTCCAAATCCGCAAGCAGCAATTTAGCTTGTGCAGACATATTTTTTAAATCTTTTACATTTTGCTCTAGCTTTTGGCGGATACTGCTGGCTACCAATACCATGTGGAAATCATTTCCATCTTCTAATACAGTAGTCACTTTTTTGATGGCTTTATCTGCCTCATCATAGGTAGCTTTCCACTTTACTTCTAAGTCTTTATTTGCTGCCAATTCAGACTTTCTTAAGTCTTCATTATTTATAGCACTACTTATTAAATGAAGCTCTTCAAAGTATGCGGTAGAGCTTTTACCTATATTTTGAAAATCTCCCTTTAATTTATCATACCTTTTCATGATAGATCGCCATTCTTTTTCAAAGTCTTTCGAGACTTGAGGTATATCTGGACTATCTTCCAAAAGGGCCTCTCCTGCTTCTTCTAAACTCTCTACTAAATTTGTACTTAGCTTCACTCTGTTTTTATCAAAGGAATCTAAATGGGATTTCAATACATCACCCCGTTTTTGAGCAGAACGAGTGGTACGATCTTGACACGATGAAAATATCATCAATCCAATCATACAAACCATTATTAGGTTAAAGTGCTTTGTCATTTTTTCTGTTTTTAGCTTTTTTTGAATTTGACTGCTTTCAATGCGCTTTCAGAGGTTTAATGTTCGATTATAGTCCACGTAAATATCTAACTATTTATTCGACATTTCGACTTTCTAGAATCATACTTTTCAAAGTCCATAGCAAATTGAAGTCATATGACTCCCAATTTTAGCAATAAAAAGACAAGCTAGGCATTATTTATGCAAATTCTACGTTTTAAACAGGCTGCGCGAAGTATCAAAATGAGTATTTAGCGTACATTTGTAGGGTAAAATTATAGTAT
>CAYZUW010000092.1:0-12441 GCA_964481325.1 uncultured Saprospiraceae bacterium | reverse complement strand
GAACACAGGATTACCTGGAAAATGTCCTTGAAAGAACTGTTCATTAAAAGTAACGTTTTTAACCCCAACAACGTGACTATCTGAAAGTTCAATTATTTTATCAACCAATAGAAATGGGTATCTATGAGGAAGCATTTTTTTGATGCCCTCTACATCCATCAAAGGGGGGATATTAGGATTATATGTGGGTTTTCCCTTTAGTTTTTTGAACTCATTGATATGCTGCTTTAGCACTTTTGCAAAAGCCACATTTACCTGATGTCCAGGCTTTTTAGCAACTATTTTACCTTGAATAGGCATCCCTACCAAAGAAATATCACCAATTAGATCCAAAAGTTTATGTCGAGCAGGTTCATTAGGAAAACGTAATTTTGTGGTATTAAGTACCCCTTCCTTCTCAATTTTAATATCTTTTCTATCTAGCTTCTTCTCTAGCTCTTTTATTTTCTTAGCTGAATAGGCTTTATTAGCAATCACCACGGCATTATCTAAATTTCCACCTTTTATCAGTCCTTTGTCTATTAAGGCTTCTAGCTCATTAACAAATACAAAGGTTCGACAAGGAGCGATTTCCTGTTCATAGTCATCAATATCTTCTAGTTGCGCATATTGCTTGCCCAATACTGGAGAATTAAAATCTATAAGAACTGTAAGGTTAAACTTATCAGATGGAGTGGCGATAATCTCTGCTCCTGTTTTGGGGTCCTTATATTCGATGTTCTCTGTGATTACAAAGACGTCTCTTTCCTCACTCTGCTCCTCAACCCCACTATTTTTAATCTTTTTAACTATTTCTGTAGCGCTTCCGTCTAAAATAGGCACTTCTGGGCCATCTATATTTATCAGTACATTATCTACGCCTAAACCATAAAAGGCAGATAAGGCATGCTCAATCATACTTATTGAGGCATCTTCTTTTCCTATAGTAGTACATCTCACTGTAGAAGAAACTCTTGCTACATCAGCTTTAACTAGCGTTGAATCCTCCACATCAGTTCTTTTGAATTTAATTCCGTGGTTGACTGGTGCAGGAAAAAAAGTGATTTTACAATCTTTACCAGTGTGTAGACCAGGCCCCTTAAGAGAGAAAGATTTGTTTAAAGTTTGCTGCTTCATTTAAGTTTGGCGGAATTTAAAGCAAAACTACTAATTATCAACTATCTAATAATAGTTTACGATTGTTTTTTCTCTAAATTTCCTAGCCTATCTTGTAATTTCGGTAATTTCCTGAATATGGAATAACATTTCAGAAAATCTCTATAATTTAAAGCAGGTGAACCGTACAAACTTGTCCCTTCTTCCGTAATAGATTTGTTGAGTCCACTTTGAGCCTGAATTTTGGTTCCATTAGCTATTTTTAGGTGCCCCGCGAATCCAACTTGCCCCCCAATTACACAGTTTGCTCCTAAGGTTGTACTACCTGCAACACCTGTTTGAGCAGCGATAACCGTATTAGCCCCAATTTCAGCATTATGACCAACCATTATCAAATTATCTAATTTAACACCTTGTCGAATAATGGTTGAGCCCATGGTAGCTCTATCTATAGTTGTATTTGCTCCGATTTCAACATTCTCCTCTATAATAACATTTCCTATCTGTGGTATCTTTTTATAACTCCCATCTGAAGTAGGCGCAAAGCCAAAACCATCGGAACCAACTATAACATTGGAGTGTAACACGCAGTTATCTCCTACTTCACACTCCTTATATATACGCACTCCTGGATATATGCGTACGTTTTTGCCAATCTTTACCTTGTCTCCAATAGATACCTGTGAATCTATTTGGCTCCCTGCTCCAATATTTACTTCATTGCCAATTACTGTGAAATGCCCCACATATACTGTAGGATCTATAGTATTCTCCTTACCTATTATCGCCTGCTCTGAAATTCCTGATTTCTTCGCTTGATTTCCAAATTGGCTTAACAATAAAGATACGGATTGGTATACATCATCCACGCGAACAAGCGTAGGTTTTATATTTTCCTTTGGGGCAAAGGATTTGGAGACCAAGAGTATACTAGCCTCTGTCGTATATACAAATTCCTCATATTTGGGATTAGCTAGAAAAGTAATGGAACCTGACTCAGCTTCCTCTATCTTACTTGCTTTAGACACGAGAACATCACCATTCCCTTCTATAATACCACCGAGCATATCGGCTAATTTTTTGGCAGAAATTTGCATGCTGTAAAGTTAGTAAAATATTGAATTTATATACATTTGCAGGCGAGTAGTGTTATCTTCAATAGTAGAATAACTTTCAATCCAATATGGCAGAAATAGTAAGAATCGGAACAAGAGGCAGCAAATTGGCGCTATGGCAGGCAAATTTTGCGAAACAAGCCCTTGCCAGCATCGGTATTGAAAGTGAACTTCATATCATCAAAACCAAAGGAGACCAAATTCAAAATTTGTCCTTTGACAAAATAGAAGGAAAAGGCTTTTTTACCAAAGAAATAGAATCTGCCCTTCTCAATAAAAAAGTTGACCTGGCCGTACATTCTATGAAGGACCTTCCAACAGAAAAAGTAGAAGGTTTGGTCGTTGCAGGGGTCTCTGCTAGAGCCAATCCTGCCGATTGGTTAATTATTAAAAAGACAAGCTTTTCGGAAGGTAAGCCTCTATCTTTGCCCAATAATGCCAAGATTGGGACCTCTTCTGCTAGAAGAAAGGCAATGTTGCTGGACTTGGTTCCTGATGTGTCCATGTATGACATAAGAGGAAATGTACCTACTAGACTCAAAAAACTGCAGGAAGGAGATTTAGATGCCATCTTATTAGCCGCAGCAGGACTTATTCGCTTAGAATTGGATTTATCCGCATTTGAAGTTGTAAAACTACATCCTAAAGAATTTATTCCCGCTCCAGCGCAAGGCGTTGTAGCCTATCAGGTGCGTGAAAAAGATATTGAACTTAGAAGAATCTTAAAGAAAATACACCACCCAGAGGTGGCAGAATGCACTAATGTGGAAAGAAAAGTTTTAAATCTCCTTGAAGGAGGCTGTCATATGCCTCTTGGAGTTTATTGTGAGAAGGATAAAATGGGCAATTTTCATGCAATTGCTGGATTCGCCAAAACTTGGGACAGCCCAATTGTCAGAAAACGGTTATCTTATAGCACAAATTTTCAATTGGCGGATGACTTATTCGAAGAATTGAAGTCTTAAAAATAGAAATTAGTATGTACCTCTTTTTTGACACCTCAGCCAATGGGTCTCCGAAGAATTGGAAAGCTCCAATCAATGACCCATTCAATTGGCCAAGAATGATACATCTTTCATGGCTTGTATATAATGAAAATAGAGAGTTGGTTAACTCCAGAAATGACATCATAAAACCAAAGGGTTTTACGATTAAAGAAGAAATTGAGAAAAAACACCACCTAAGTCAGGAAAATTCCTTAGCTAAGGGGATGGATATCAAAGAGGCATTAGCGCCTTTTGCAGAAGCAGTTAAAGAAGCTAAATATGTTGTAAGCTTCAATCAAACTTTTAACAATGGTGTTGTCGGTGCGGAACTCTATAGAGCAAGCGTCAGTCATATCTTAGAGCATAGCAATAATTATTGCTTAATGCAAGAAGCTACTTGGTTTTGCAAATTGAAAGGTAAAGGACCTGGCTATAAATGGCCAAGCCTTCAAGAAATTCATAAAAAGATATACAATGCGGAATATGAGCACGCAGGTGAAGCTCAAGCCGATGTCGCCGTTACTGCATTGTCTTTCTTTCATTTATTAGATTTAGAAGCAATAGAAATATTCGATTAATGAAAAAAGTATTTATTAGCAGAACGCTAACTGAAAAAAGCGCATTTAAAAAAGAACTAGAGGCTCAAGGCTATAAAACCCAAGGTAGTTCTATGGTTAAATTTTCCAGTATGGATTTTAATTTAGATGCTCCGTACGACTGGTTATTCTTTTACAGCAAAACAGCTGTGAAATATTTCTTTCAGAAAGTAAAGCCTCAACAAATCGCAGGTAAAAAGATCGCTACATTCGGTAGTAGTACTGCAAAGGCCTTAGAAGAACATAAATTAAAGGCAGACTTCCATGGCAAAGGAGATAGCTCTGCAGTTGCCAAGGAATTTTTGCAAGTGGCTAAGGGACAGACAATCGCTTTCCCTAGAGCTAAAAGTTCTTTGAAATCTGTACAAAAGAAAATCGCAGACAAAGCTAAAGTGGTTGATTTACCTGTATACAAAAATATAGCAAAAAAAGAAGTTCCTGCTTCTAATGCTGACTATCTAGTATTCACCTCTCCACTTAACGCTAAAACTTATTTCAAACAACATCAAATCCAGAAAAATCAGCAAGTAATTGCTATTGGAAAAACAACTGGAGAAGCACTTGTTAGCTTGACAAAAGGAAAAGTTTATGTTTCAGACATTAGTTCTGAAGAGAACCTAGTCAAGATGGTAAGCAGGGTGGAGAAGTTATCAAAGATGGCACAACCTGTATAACTTATCTCAAGTTTAATTGAGATTCCTATAAAAAATGGAATTGCGTATGAGCAATTCCATTTTTTATTTTTTCAGTCTTTATCAAAATTAGGGTAAAAATACCTGAAATTAATCTAAGCTATTATTTACTAAAAATGGCTACCCCTAAAATTACTTGTTCCACTTCAAGATCTTGTACCATCATGGTATTGGTCAACGAAAATTCAAAAATTACCCCATTATCTGTTAGCTCTAGAATTGCTGTTTCCCTGTTTTCACCATTATTGGCGTCCATAGTCATCAAAACATTATTTTCTTCTTCCCAAGTTCCATCTCCTAAAAAATTATTAAATACCAAATCCTGCATTACCTCTTGACCAAATAATTCACTGGTAACAGGTATAACGTATGATCCTGCAGAAGTATACACATTCGGACCTTGTTCAAAAATCAAGGTGATATCTATTGCTTCCGCTTCCCCTATAAATTCTGTTTGGGTTTCTAGACCATCTGAGTCAGTCACAGTAGATACTCCATCGTAAGTCAAACCTGTCATCGTCCATGTTCCAACAAGTAAACTATTCTCAACGGTTTCTTCCTCTATTTCACTATCATCATCACAAGAACCAAAGGACAATACTGAAAGTATCAAAAAAATGTAAATCGTATTTCTCATATTTTTATCTATTATATTAAAAGCTTGCCGCTTTTTGTCTGTCTGCTTGTGCTTCCCCAGTCCTGCCTAGTGCGTCATAAGCGCCAGCACGATTGGTATAAAAACTTGGCTTACTACTATCTAGTCCAATCCCTTTAGTCAATGCAGTAACCGCTTCTTCATATCTCCCCAAATTCATCAAGGCAACCCCTTTCATCTCATACATGCCTGCATCATTAGGACTCAATTTCAAAAAACTATCCACATCTTTGAGCGCTTCTGCAAAATTACCTGCATTCAGATATACAAGTGCTCGATTAGAATAGGCATCTTTAAAGAAGGGCTCATACTGAATCGCCTTATTCAAATCTTGTAGCGCTAAATCATTTTGACCTCTTTTTGCAAATATCGATCCTCGGGCAGACAAGTTATACCCATTGGTAGGGTCTAGATCTGCCACTTTGTTATAGTCTTCTAGCGCTTTATCATCTTGACCCGCGTTAAAATAAATATTACCTCTACCTACTCGAGCATTGGGATACGCTGCATTACTACTGATAGCCATTTCATAATCTGCCAAAGCTCCTTTTATGTCTCCTTTTCTTTTTCTAAATATTCCTCTATTATTAAACGCCAAAGCTAGATGAGGGTTTAGCGGAGGCTGACTATAGGATTCTTTTTTAATAACATCAGAGAATAAAGTCTCACTTGTTTGGAACACATCCACCCTCAAAAAACCTAGTACTCCAAAAACCAATGCTAATGCAAAACCAATAAACTGTGGATGAAACGGCAATTTCCCCTTGACTGCATGCAGGGCATACACTAAAATAAATAACAAGCCCGCCAATGGAACATACATATATCTATCTGCCATCAAGACATCACGAACCGCCATCAGAGAGGTCAGCGTAGGAAAAAATACGTTGATGAAGAAAAACAGCAAACCGAAAGCCAACCATTTGACTTTTTTATTCCACGCCCACACCATTACACCCACCAATAACAAAGTAACCAAGGCATTGACATATACCATCACAGGCATATTGGTCTTCAATGGATAAGTATAAAAAAATGAAAGATCTAATGGTAGTAAAGTATTTTGGACATAGGCCGTGAGGGAGTGTAGCGCCAGTATCAAACGATCAAATATTCCAAACGCGTTTTCCCCATTTACGATAGGCACCTTTCCATCTAAAGCACCTGAGGTAGCATTCAACGTTACTAGACCAAATATCAAAGAAATAGCAAAATAAGGAATCTTCTCTATGAGCACTGGTCCGGAGAAAATATTGCGCCCCTTAAAATAGTCAATCGCCAAAAGGGTCAAAGGCAAGGCTACTGCCTGCTCCTTACACATAGCAGCTAAAAGCATCGTAAGTACAGAACCCACTAACATCTTTTTGGATGTAGAATCGCTCAAATATTTTAGATATAGCCAGATAGAGAACAAATAAAAAAGCGCATAGGTCCCTATTTTCATAGAGGCTGCTAACCAAGCCACCGATTCTACTTGCATAGGGTGTATCGCCCATAATAAGGCTATGACCCCAGCCATCCAATCTTCTTTTGTCAAATTTTTAAAAACCAAAAAGATGAATAACACATTCAACAAATGCACTAATAAACTACTAAATCGGATAAAACCTAGGCTATCAGAGATCTTATATTGAATCGCCATGATGGTCATCGCCATTGGAGAATATTGAGAAGCATAAGGCCCTGCAAATAGATCTCCAACTTGCATATTTCTAATCAATGGATTTTCATGCACATATAGATCATCATCATAGTTCAAGTACTCATTGTCAAACAACGAAAAGTAGATGGCTCCTGCAGCTACTAAGGCAATCAACAGATATACCCAATTCGTTTTAGGTACCTGAGCTACTTTTGCCTTAGAGGCTTTTTTACTTTTCTTCTTTGTCTTAATCTTTGTCATCGTAAAAATCCTGTGTGTCCTAATTATTATTTAATTACTCTATAATATTTTTCTAAGCTCTTCCCTAAAGCCTAACACCTAATCCCAAACACCTCTTTTGTCACTCCACTTTATCTTTAAAAAAATACATCGGTCGTCTTCGCACCTCATTGAATATGCGCGCTATATATTCTCCTATCACACCAAGGCTCAACAAAGTCACCCCACCTATAAAAAGCACCGAGACCAAGATGGAAGTCCAGCCTTCTACTGTCGCTCCTAAAAAGTGTTGCACTACCGCATATACTGCATACAAGAGTGCCGCCATACTTACGAACACGCCTGTATAAAACGCAATACGCAAAGGTTTTACAGAAAAAGAAACAATCCCGTCTAGGCCGAATCGCAACATCTTGAAAAAGGTGTACTTTGAAGTACCAGCGTGTCTGTCCGCCGCTTGATAAGGAACAATCGCCTGCTTAAATCCCATCCAACCAACTAGGCCTCTGGTAAATCGATGTGTCTCTGGCAGACTATTGAGTGCATCAACCGCCTTGCGATTCATCAATCTAAAATCTGCCGCGGCAGGTTCGATAGGCACATCAGATAGTGCATTGAGCATACCATAGTACCAACGTGAACTGAGTCGTTTGAACAAACCTGTACTCTTGGCATCCACTCGTTTTGTATTGACAATATCATAGCCCTCTTCATACTTGGCGAGCAAGACTGGTATCATCGATGGTGGATGTTGCATATCCCCATCCATACTGATCACTACGTCTCCTTTTGACTGCACTAGTCCCGCAAACAAGGCCACTTGATGCCCAAAATTTCTAGAAAAAGAGAAGCCTTTTACACACCCATTTTTATGGTTCAATTCTCGAATCACCTCAAAAGTCTTATCACTAGAGCCATCATCTACAAAGATCAGCTCATAAGAAAGCTTAGTCTGCACCAATACCTCTGTCAATGCACTATAAAGCACTTCCAGGTTTGCAGCCTCATTAAAGACGGGCACGACAATACTTAACTGTAGATGGTTTTCAGACAAAATTGAGTATATATATTACAAGTTGTACGAATATATAGCATTTTACGGTCATTTAGTATTTTGGTTGGCTGTCGGCTCTATAGATTGAGTATTCACAAATGCGACTTTTTTCCATGATTTTAAGGCTTTTCCTTACTTAAAATGGCATTACGGGGCTGCCCATCCTCTCGCACCCTGCTCTCCTATGGTCGGGTCATCCGCTTTACTTCATAGCCCATAGCTACATTCAGCCATCAGTCTAGCTTGTCTCGCTGAGCCAAGCTAGACTGAGCTTCATAGTAGCTATGTACTATTGCGTGCTCGCTACTACCCCTCAGCCAAAAAAAATGGTTGTGCAAATCAATGCACAACCAAGCAGCCATTGGGTTAGAGGCCACATGAAACAAATAATGCAAATATTATATTATTGGACTTCTTGCTAGAAGTAAATCTTTATAGGGATTAGAATCGCTTTTACACTTTCACAAAGTGTATTGAGACAATAAGGTAGGCACTTATAGTAACTAGCTCGGTAACAAATGTTACCGAGCTAGTTACTATCGTCAATAAAAAGTGTTAAACTTATTTAAGACCATTGACAAGGTAGCACTTTGACTTTCAAAATGGTGTAGCTATCCATTCATAATCCACAACTTTGCTTTTTAATGCAAGTCTTTTGAAAAAGAATCCAACACAGTCACGCTATTTCGGTTGGTGGTAATCTTATTTTCAAGAGCTAACTTTTTGAGTAATCTAGATATAACTACTCTTGAAGTATTTAAGTCGTGCGCTATTCGAGAGTGCGTCAATTCCAGTTTGGGTGATTGTAGAACGACAACCCTGTTTTTAAGGTATTTATATAGCCTTTCCTCCATATTAGAAAAAGCGAGCGCGTCTATTGCCTTCAACATTTTATTCATCCTTAGATTATAACTATCAAAAACATAGGCTCGCCAGCTTCTATATTGAATCATCCAGTCTTCCATCCGCCGGACTGGAAGCATACAGATCGTGGTCGGCTGCTCCGTAATTGCTTTAATTTCACTTTTTTTTTCACCTAAGCAGCAGGTCATAGTCATCGAACAGGTGTCTCCTTTTTCCAAATAATACAGCAAATACTCATGTCCATCCTCATCCTCGTCTACAATTTTAATAGCTCCATTTATAACCAAAGGCATGTTAATAATAACATCTCCTTTGTTTATCATGCAAACATTTTTATCTACATTTCTCAACCGTCCTTCTTGGACTATTTCAGCTAATAGTTTCTCCTCAAAGATGTCTTGGTATGCTTCTCTTAATAGTTGCTCCATTGATTAAATCTGTTTTGACTTTACTAAAAATGTAAAAATATAAAGTGAAAATGTAAAATTTACGCGCTAGGGATAGTAAGGACGACGACCTTAGGAGTCGGTCCCGACTTTTTTCAGGAGGGACGGCAATGTACATGGACTCCTGTATAGCCCGCCGACCATCTGAACTGATCTAACTATAAATTTCACATCATTTTACTCAGATGGTCGGAGCGCCCAAATTAAAATTTGAAGCACTATGAGACTCCATCTCATTCATTTTTGTGTAAAGTTGCGCATCTAAAAAATACAAGTTAACAAAATTAGGTCAACCTTTAGGTCAAATAGTAGACTAATTTCAAGCAAAAAGTGTTCAAAAACCACATGGTTTAGGGTATATAAGTACTGAAGAAAATGGCTACCTTTGGGGGAACGAACGACCTATAATGCTCGCGACACTGACTATTAAGAACTATGCTATAATCGATGAATTGCATATCGATTTTCTGGATGATCTCAACATCATCACAGGAGAGACGGGTGCGGGTAAGTCGATTTTATTGGGCGCACTAGATCTCATACTCGGAAAACGTGCGGACACCAAGGCGCTATACGACACTAGCAAAAAGTGTATCGTAGAGGCTACTTTTGATAGTTATCCAAAGGCCGTAATCAAAGTAATGAAAGCGCATGAGCTAGATATGGAAGATGAACTAATCATCCGCCGTGAAATAGCAGCCAGTGGCAAATCTCGCGCCTTTGTCAATGATACACCTGTCAATCTAAAACTCCTACAAGAGATCAGTGGACGACAAGTAAACCTACACCAACAGTTTGACAATCTCTCCCTGCATAGCGAGACTTTTCAAATGGAAATCATAGATGCCTTAGCAGGTAATGAAAAACAACTCTCAGAATACTGGACACTATATAAACAATACAGAGAAAATATTCAACAACTCGAGAAACTTCGCATTGCCAACAGCAACGCAGATAGAGAGATAGACTATATCCAATTTCAGCTACAAGAGTTTGACAATATATCGCTAGTCCCAGGAGAGTTGACCAAATGGGAAGAAGAAATAAATGTTCTGCAAAACGCAGAGGGTATAAAGAAGGCTTTGACGGGTGCGAACTATGCCCTCGAGCAAAGTGAGCATGCTATCTTGGCCCAACTGCGTTCACTCAGCAACTCACTCCTACCCTACAAGGATATGGATGAAAAACTGGGAAAAGTATTTACCCAATTGAGCAATAGTATCCTCGAGCTCGAAGACATCAGCGCCATCACAGAACAGTTAGGCGAAGACACTGAATATACTCCAGAAAAAATTGACGAGATCCAAGAAAAACTAGACCTCGTTTATAGACTTCAGAAAAAACACAATGCGAACAGCGACGAAGGACTTTTGAAAATTAAAAAGGACTTTGAAAATAGGCTTTTGACCTTTACAGATCTCAATGGAGAAATAGAAGTAAAAGAGAAAACGATTCGCATCCAACGCGAGAGCCTAGAAGAAATCGCCCTTAAACTCCACAAGAGACGCAAAAAAGCGATTCCAGTTTTTGAAAAAGAACTCAAAAAATTGCTCCACGATTTGGCGATGCCCAATGCAGATTTGCAAGTATCCTTAGATCCTACGGAATTAAACAGCTCTGGCGGAGACAAAATTAATTTTTTGTTTAGCGCTAATAAAGGAAGCAAATTTTTGCCTATAAAGCAGGTAGCTTCAGGTGGAGAGCTTTCTAGACTCAATCTGTGTGTAAAGTCACTGGTCGCCGAACGTATGGAATTGCCTACTTTGATTTTTGATGAGATAGATAATGGAGTCTCTGGTGATGTAGCACTCAAGATGGGAGGCATACTCAAAGAATTGGCTAATGCACATCAAGTGATTACCATCACGCACTCTCCGCAAGTAGCGGCACATGCTAAGCAACACTTCTATGTCTATAAAAAAGACGTGGGAAATAAAACGATTACCAATATCAAAGTGCTAGAATACGCTGAAAAAATAAAAGTACTCGCTACCATGCTGAGTAAGAGTCCACCATCCACTTTTGCATTAGAAAATGCAAAAGAATTATTAGCAAATTAAAAATGTAAACCATATGCCAAATCAATTATTGGAAGGAAAAAAGGGAATCATATTTGGCGCCCTTGACAACAAATCTATTGCCTGGAAAATAGCAGAACGCTGCGTAGAAGAAGGCGCTCAAATCACCTTGACAAATGCCCCTGTGGCACTGCGTATGGGTGAACTGCAAAAACTAGGGGAAAGATTGAATGCTCCTGTGATAGGCTGTGATGCCACCAGTGAAGAAGAAATAGCAGCCTTGATCGACCAATCCGTTGAACACTTAGGTGGACCATTGGATTTTGTGTTGCACTCTATAGGGATGTCTATCAATGTTCGAAAAAAGAAAGACTACACTGGTAGTAAGTACGATTGGATGCAAAAGACTTTTGACATTTCCGCTATTTCCTTTCATAAGATTATGCAAAGTCTATATCAAAAAAAAGCTATGAACGAATGGGGTTCTATTTTAGCTTTATCTTATATCGCTGCACAAAGAAACTTTCCTGATTATGGAGAAATGGCAGAGTCCAAAGCACTCTTAGAGTCTTTTGCGAGAAGCTTTGGCTACCACTATGGGAATGCCAAAAATGTCCGTGTCAATACCATCTCACAGTCTCCTACCATCACGACGGCTGGTAGCGGAGTGAAAGGATTTGACAAATTTTTTAGCTATGCAGACAAAATGAGCCCTCTCGGAAATGCCTCGGCTGCTGCCTGTGCAGACTATGCAGTGTTTATGTTTTCAGACTTGAGCCGTATGATTACAATGCAAAATCTATTTCATGATGGCGGGTTTAGTGCCATGGGGATGAATCCTGCTGTATTAGATATGTAAGTTGATGAACATTTCTAGAGATTAAGGCATAATTTAACAGCCATATCCTTTAATTCACGTTACATTTAAGAAGGGTTCGGTAGTAAATTTTAAATCACTGGCAACCAGAATGTTGTACCTAATTACACAGTTTTCATAATCGGCTAAAAACCAAGTGTTTACTCGTAGTCGATATATAG
>CAYZUW010000091.1:0-12585 GCA_964481325.1 uncultured Saprospiraceae bacterium | reverse complement strand
GTTTGTTAGAATCTGATATTACTTTATAAATTACAAATTCTAGCAAATCAGCTTCAGTGACACTTGAGTCTACTTTAAAATCAAAGGTCTTACAATTTGAAACTGCTTTAAATTTAAAGTTGCCTATAACCTGTTCACCTTTAGAATCGCTTACTTTAAATTTACGTTTTCCTCGTAGGAAGGTGATACTATATTCATATTCTACTCCGACTTCAAGTCCACAAACTTCGATTTGGCTTTGGTCTTTTGGAGTAAAGAAAAATTGTTCTCCAAAATCTTGGATGTTAAAACTACTTTGTGAAAATAAAGAGAGAAACGTGCTTAAAAGAATAGCAACAGTAGTTAATAGGTTTTTCATTGCGACAAGATTGATAATAATAAATATCGATCAAATAATATATATGCGCATCATAGGAGAATCGATCAAATGGATTGAAAAGATATGAAAAAGTTATAATATCTAGAAAAGAATATTGTCGCTTTTGATACGAATAATGTAGGTATAAAAAAAAGTAAGTCGTAACACATGTGTTACGACCCACTACAACAAATTATAATCCCATGAACATATCCAATTTTGAAAACCCCGTAGGGTAAAAATATGGTTTTTGGAATGTTGTTCATTTTTTTGAAAATAGTAAGTCGTCCCAATCCGGGACAACTCACTACCAACAAATTATAATCCCATGAACATATCCAAAACTATTTTTTGTTAACCGTTTTTCGTTTTGTTATTTCAAATGTAGGGCAAATCATTTTTTCAAATAAATACAAAAAATCGGTATTGTAATATTTATTTTTTACTAATATAACAAAATCATAAGTTGTCGTCAGATATGACGGAGATATTGGAAGGGTGCTCTAGAAAAGCGTCAAATTCAGAATAAAGACGCTAAAAACGTCATATATGACTAAAAAACAAGGGAAAACAACATATTAACGTCGTTTTCCCTCGCCTATAAAACAAGCTGTTTTGCCTACATATTATAGAGATGCTTTCGTTACTTTCTGTACTTCTTTTTGTCCATCTACATCAATTGTAACAAAATACATACCTGATGGCTGGTTTTCTAGGTCAGAAATTGTGAAAATATTTTTACCAGAAACCACATTTTCCTCCATTTTACTCACTATTTGCCCATTAGAGTTGACAATTACGATTTTAGCAGATGTATCTGTTCTACTCTCAATATCCAATGAAAAGTCGTTTTGAACCAGATTTGGGTACACATTGGAAATACTAGTCTCTAATTCGACAGTTGAATTGTTAGCTAACTGTGAATTTCTCAGTGTAATATTGTCTAATGCGATAACACCCTCCGCGCTAAATGTAAATTTTATTTGAGTACTCTTTGATACTGATTGTTCATTTTCTCTCAGTAAGGAGTGCACATCGATCTCTGAATAATTCTTCCACTCTAGTGTATTGTCCAAATTCGTCACCTTGATCCATTCATCTTGATCTGAACCCCTCAGCCATAAGGCACCGCTCTCCGTTAAATTTTCACTTACCACCATGGCATCAAAATCTAAAGATACTCCTGAATTTTCTGATAACTCCGACATGTTTAATGTTATCATGTAGCTATTACCTTCACCAACTGCTTGTTCGTTATTTTCAATCATTATATATCTAGAATTACCCGAAAAGCCAACAAAAGCAGATGCTTGTGATTCCGTTTTCATGAAATCAAAATGGGTCAATTCGCCAAGTCCTATTTGTGTTTCGTAGAAGTAAAAATCATTTTCTTCTTCAAAGTCAAAAGTCAGTGGTAATTGTATTGGTTCATTTGGTAACTGAATTACTTCAAATTGACCAACAAGGCTATCGTTGTAGTGCGAATCATCTAGTGGATGAGAAATCCAAGTATCTATTAAATAAGATCCTACTGCTGAAAAGTCATAAGTGTTTTCAAAAGTATAAAGTTGTTCTTCGCCTGATGATAATGTACCCGTAAACTTCTCCTTTAGCGTTCCTTGATTGTTTACACGCATAGAGACATTGTAATCGGTCAAATCATTAGAGCCATTATTTTCTATCAACACACCCACACCTTCTTCTCCTAGACTGATCTCCGTAAATTCTCTTCCATTTAACATTCCAAAGATATCTATAACTTTACCATCATTTTCTCTATCACATGGATGATTGTACCATGATTGCGAAGAAATGGCTTTAGTTCTTTCTCCAAGATTTCCTAGATAAGACTTATTGGCCACACTGAACCAGTAGTCTCTACCCTCTTCGTAGTTATACTCTACATCAGCGAACTTTTGCTCAGTCTCCATCACGATTTCCATTCTACCTCCATTCAACATGTATACAACATAGCTGTCTGCAGAATTATCTGAATCCTCCCAAACTAGACGGATCGTTTCTTTACATACAGGTATCGCTACGAGATTTTTAGGTTTCCCAAGTATATTGATTGCATTTTCATGCGTGCTTATCAAATCTGTATTATTAATAGAGACACGAATCTTTGCACACTGAGTAACAATCTCTGGTGTTCTCCATTTATATGTTCTATCTTCTGATGGAATTTGGTCTACTAATAAATCCCAAGTCAATCCATTGTCATAAGATATTTCCAACTTAAAGGTATTGTCATTATCGCTATTCGCAGCCCAAACAATATTGTATTGATCATTCGGAACCAAACTTTCGCCTCCGGCTGGAAATAACAAATTAACATCTGCCTTATTGACTTCATACGTTATTGCAAATTCTTGTGGTCCAAAAGGTACTTCAGTACCTGTAACTACCAAGGTATATTCTCCAGCCATTGGATTCTCGATTGTCACCTGCTCGATATTATTTAAAATATCCTTTTTTCTAGTTGGAGAAAGGTCGACGTCATTAGAATTGTGATTTAAAACCCATGGCAATATCACTTCACCGTTTGGCGCTATGATTTGTATATCAAGATTATTAACTAGGGCTTTTTCTGGATTAGAATTACTTTCTTTATCATTCCAATACAAAAGGAATTTCGCTTCTGATACATTTTCTCCTACCGTGATGGTATGATTTGAAATTCCAGTATTTTCTACTGCTCCTAGAAAATATCTTTCTTCTTCAATAGTATTAATAGCACGAAAAGCATTCACTAAACCATAACCATATTTATAATCTGGCCCTTTCACTCCTAAATCATCAGCAGAATTACATACTATAGCTTTCATCAAATCTCCTCTTGCTATTTCACCCGTATTCTGCTCATATTTTTGGTACATCAAGGCCATACTACCAGTCACTGACGGTGCTGCCATACTTGTACCAGATAATGTGTGGTAATCAAAATCTCTACCATTTGAAAGTACATTTACGCCTACTCCACAAACTTCAGGCTTAAGTCTTCCATCTTTGGCGGGACCTCTACTAGATGAGTTTGCAATAGTCAAATTCTCATCTACTGAACCTACTGTCAATACATTTTTTGCTGCCCCATAATATTTGAGAACGGTTTTATATCCTTTTGGAAATCCACTACATGTAGCTGCTCCAGCATTCCCAGCGGCAAAAACGTGCATCAAATTTGGCATTTCTCTAAGTTGCTTATCTAGTTCGAAGCTAGTATAGTTATACGCTCCATTTTCATCACAATTATGCGAACTACCATAGCTATTATTGGTTAGCACCATACCATAATCATTATGGTACTCTCTAGATTTCCAAAATACATTACTTGTTTTTTCAATAATCAATCCTGCACCTGGTGCAAAGCCACTTTGTCTAGGATCTAGATTTCCTTTGCTTCCTATAGTACCTGCCACATGGTCACCATGATCTCCAAAAGATACTGAATACTCTGAAGTTTCTTCTAGTAAAGCATTTTCAAAATCAATGTGATTCCCAAGGTTGCCTCCGTCACCGACACCGACTACAACGCCGCTTCCATCTAACTCCATCCCAGGTATAGAAGTCTGGTGTACATAATGTGCACCTTGAACTATTTTATTTTCATAATTTAATCTTTTTATTTCGTCTTCTTTAAATTCTACATGTTGCACAAATGGTTCGTTCAAGATATCCTGAACTCTATTCTTTGATACATTAAATACTAATACTTGTCCATTTGAAAAAGAATTTATTTGTCTCCCATCGTTTTGATTAAGAAAGGTATTCCTATCCGTTTCAGACAATTCTGTACTAAATGTAATGGCTAGATCGACAGTCCCATCATCATGTCTTGCAGATTCTGGAATATAGTCTGCTTCTATATCTTTAAGCAATCCTATATCAACATTTCTATCAGATAAATGGGTAAAACGGTATTCCTTACTTAGCTCAGCCAAGTTTACTTTTTGGCGAACACTTGCCTGATAGGATAAATTTCCCATATAGATATTAAGAGTAATTCCCTGTTTAGACATATCCTTTATCACTTCAGAGTTTGGAATTTTCTCAAATTTAAGGTTTATAACCTTTGTTGCGTGCAACTCAGTTAGGGAGTTGTTTTGCTGGGCAAAAATACTGGTGCTTAGCAAGAAGCTAAACAAGACAATGCATAAATGTCTCATTGTAATGCGGTTTAATGATCTACAAATCTGCAATCTTGGTGATTAGACCAAAGAGTACAATTCAAACTGGGGAGTATGAAATTCGTAGATACCTTAGGGAGGAGAAGATATCTCTAGGGAGGATGCAATTATTTCTAATTACAATAGCAAGTAGCAAAATTTCAAAATTTCAATTTTATTTTTTTTGTTGAAATTGTGACAAGCTAATTTGCCTTACTGAGTGAATGTACTATAGTGGTAAAATCCTTCTCTTTGGATAAAAAATACAAAACGAGGCATGAGAAGGTATGCCTTTTTGTATATGTATGGGAGGCAAAATTTGAGCCATACATAATTGGTTTCTTATATTGATTATGAATGATCCATCTTTACAATAAATATATATTGAAAATCCAATTTATGTATTGTGATGAAATAAAGAACAATAGACCTAAACTGATTTTTGTTTTCTAGTCAAAAAAAAAATACATTTTTATTTTATGTATGTGTACAAATTCGTCAGATGAAACGGACAAGGGGTGGAAGTGGTATCGCGCATTAGTATATACGTATGGCAATACGTATATACTAATGCGCGGTAGGAACGGACGACCCGGTCCAGGCTTTTTCTGCCTGGATGGCCCCAAAAAAGATAAGACTATAAAGTAAAGACATGTGTGAGAAAAATCGAGTACCTAAAATGGACTTTGATATTCTGGATTACTAAAAAAGGTCGTATCACTGAGTGTCTTAAGAAAGGCGACGATATCTCGTTTACCTTGTTCATCAATAAATAGCACTGGATCTTCTGGGTCACAATGATTCGTGATGAGCACATCCAAGGTTGGAGATTGTTGAATACCGCATATATAATGGTCCAATACTTCTTCGAGTGTTTCGAATCTACCGTCATGCATATATGGCGCCGTGAACTCGACGTTTCTAAGAGAAGGAACCCTAAATTTTCCGATATCTTCTTCATTTTTGGTTACCTCATATCTCCCTTTATCTTCGAGATCCATCTCAGTCTCATCGGTAAAGAAAGTTAGCCCATTGTTTCTATATGAATTATCTGTAAAGATAGGCAAGCTGTGGCAATGAAAACATTCCGCATCCGGTAAGAAACTTCCGTCGTCGTCTTCGTCAAAAAAGAATCGCTTGCCTCTCAATTCTGAATCTGTAAAAAAACCTTCTAATCGATAAAACACCTGGTCAAACCTCGAATTACCCATCGAAATAACACTTCTCTCAAATTGAGCAATGGCCCTAGCTGCAAGGTCTCTGGTAATATCACAAGTCTCGCCTATCCCAAATGCTCTTCTAAATAAATTGGGATATATATCGCTGCGACGAAGTTTTTCTTCTACATTGTCCCAAGTATCATGCAGTTCTATAGGATCCTCTACTGGCAGAAGGGCTTGATCTTCTAAAGTCGATGACCTGCCGTCCCAAAAAAGCCCCTTATTTGCATATACTAAATCCACCAAGGACATGGAACTTCGTCTACCATTGATTCCATCTATACCTGGACTAGTAGCAAGATTGTCTGTAAAGTGACCACCCACTCCATGACAAGAGCCACAAGACTTGGTACTATCTGCCGACAATATAGAATCAAAAAATAAATGTCTACCTAGCAAAACACCTTCTACCGTCATCTCATTATCTAAAGGTTGATCGATGGGTTGAAATCCTACCGGTAAGTTAATTTCTTTTTTAGTAGCAGTAAATGGAATATCTGTGAGATCTAGACAAACGTTCTCTCCTCCCATGTCATCAGCGTCGTCGTCATTACAATAACTAAGGGTAAATAATAAGCCTAATGCAAAGAGGTAGTATGTGTATTGTTTATTCAAAAGTCAATGTTTGCGATACGAATATACTAAAATATAACAGCAATAGAGCTTGGTATATTGCTCTTATACTCAACATAATTGAATAAGAAGGGTTCTCAGAAATGGAGTCCTAAAATGGACTTTGATATTCTGGATTACTAAAAAAGGTCGTATCACTGAGTGTCTTAAGAAAGGCGACGATATCTCGTTTACCTTGTTCATCAATAAATAGCACTGGATCTTCTGGGTCACAATGATTCGTGATGAGCACATCCAAGGTTGGAGATTGTTGAATACCGCATATATAATGGTCCAATACTTCTTCGAGTGTTTCGAATCTACCGTCATGCATATATGGCGCCGTGAACTCGACGTTTCTAAGAGAAGGAACCCTAAATTTTCCGATATCTTCTTCATTTTTGGTTACCTCATATCTCCCTTTATCTTCGAGATCCATCTCAGTCTCATCGGTAAAGAAAGTTAGCCCATTGTTTCTATATGAATTATCTGTAAAGATAGGCAAGCTGTGGCAATGAAAACATTCCGCATCCGGTAAGAAACTTCCGTCGTCGTCTTCGTCAAAAAAGAATCGCTTGCCTCTCAATTCTGAATCTGTAAAAAAACCTTCTAATCGATAAAACACCTGGTCAAACCTCGAATTACCCATCGAAATAACACTTCTCTCAAATTGAGCAATGGCCCTAGCTGCAAGGTCTCTGGTAATATCACAAGTCTCGCCTATCCCAAATGCTCTTCTAAATAAATTGGGATATATATCGCTGCGACGAAGTTTTTCTTCTACATTGTCCCAAGTATCATGCAGTTCTATAGGATCCTCTACTGGCAGAAGGGCTTGATCTTCTAAAGTCGATGACCTGCCGTCCCAAAAAAGCCCCTTATTTGCATATACTAAATCCACCAAGGACATGGAACTTCGTCTACCATTGATTCCATCTATACCTGGACTAGTAGCAAGATTGTCTGTAAAGTGACCACCCACTCCATGACAAGAGCCACAAGACTTGGTACTATCTGCCGACAATATAGAATCAAAAAATAAATGTCTACCTAGCAAAACACCTTCTACCGTCATCTCATTATCTAAAGGTTGATCGATGGGTTGAAATCCTACCGGTAAGTTAATTTCTTTTTTAGTAGCAGTAAATGGAATATCTGTGAGATCTAGACAAACGTTCTCTCCTCCCATGTCATCAGCGTCGTCGTCATTACAACAACTAAGAATCAATAATAAGCCTAAAGAAAAGAGGTAGTATATGTATCGGTTATTCAAAATCTCTGTTTGATCCAAATATACTATTATTGAGACCACTCCGAACACTCACGGCACCCTAAAATGTCTCTTTTGTCCATATTTACCTTTTTTCAATCCGAAAGTTCTCGGAGAAAAGCCATTATTTAACAGTAATAGAGCTCGGTATATTACTCCTAAGTATCAACATAATTGGATCAGAAGGGTCTGTAGTAGTAGATAGTTGTGTGTTAAAATCTACAGAAGATATGTTGCTAAAAACTTCGAATAAATCCATTTCTAGCTCGATTCTATTCGTTACATCTGGAAGCAATTCAAGACTCTGAATAGAAGATATGTTTATAAAATTGGTATCAAAGGCGTACGTAAAGTCAAAATTTTCGTCAAAAGTCCCATCATTATCAAAATCAATCTCTCCTGCTACCTCAAAAAATTTGTAGCCTCCAAAATTTTCGTCGAAAAGATTTGTATTGGCAAGTGGATGGTTTACACCATATTCATCAGGAGTTGATTTATTCAATTCCCCATTGACACCTATGCCTAAGGAAAAGCCCATATAGGTATCCACAGGTGCTCTACCCACATTCAGTACAAAACCAGCTTCCGCTGCTGCGTCATTTTCAAACATTGCCAAATCAATGAATTCGATTTCATCTAGAGCAAAAGTCTCTTCACTACCGACGGTTGCGGATATACTCGATACATAAAAATGAAATGTAGACACTCTGATACGAGCGCCTTGATATGTATAGGGTCTATTCCTTACAAAAGGCTCTCCTTCAAAGGTGCCAGTAAATACCATCTCAACATCTGTAAAATCTAATGGGGGACCAGTGATTTCATCATCGCAGGAAGTAAATACGAGGCCCAATAATGATACGATTAAAAATATCCTCAAAAACAAAATATTAAATTTATTAGTAATATTATTCCAATATTAAAATGCTAGCTGTCAAGTTCTCATTGATTATTAAGCTAATATCTTCACTAGGTACATCAAAAATAATGCCTTTAAAAATATCTAACACGTTAATTCTCATAAGAATATCTAAGTTTCTACCTCTATCTATAGAGATAGGACTCATAAAACGCTCAGAATCACTTCTGAAAGAGTCCAAATCCTGCACGAAGGCCCGTTCTTCTTCTCCTCTTTTAAGTGTAAATCCTATTCTTCCTGTTAAAAATCGCTGACTAGTAGTATCAAACAAAACAGTATACTCATCTCCTAACGGGTGTTCATTGTCAACCGAACTTGGATCTATAGCCGCCAACTCTGGTCTCAAGCCTATATCAAATAAGACTTCGTCATAGGCATTATCGCTGCGATAAGATCCTATAATAAATCTAAATGTCGGTATACTTACTAATGCAATGTTATCTTGAAAAGAGGCCACTTGTTCCTCCCCTTCAGCATCAAGAAAGCTCAATTCTAGGGTTTCAAAAACTTGAACAGTGTCCTCCTCTGTGGAATTGGTGACTTGAATATTGGATATAAACAAATCAAAAGATTCGATACGGATACTATCTGTCAAATTGTCCAACGGATAAAATAGACCCAAATCTATATTAGTAGTTGGGTCACTGAGGGCATCTTCCGCCCTTCCTTTATAAAAGAGATTGAGGTCCAAGATAGGATAGTTGCAACAACATTCTTGCTCAATAAGACAACAGTCTATGTCAGCCTCTAATTCAAAATTGCTTGCTAGAGCATCTATACATCCTTCCGTTGGTTCCGAACAACTGATGCATACAAAACCTAAATAAAGGCAAAACAATGTTCCTATCCTTAATGAAGTGAAAGAGAATTTATCCTGCAACATGCTCATTATAGATTCGCTTAATTATCTGTTTGACTTGTGAAGAAAAATCTTTTGTCATAATCCAGTTATAATATCCTTTATCTTTCTTCAATACGTCTACCACAGCTTGATTAGTGTACTTCCCAAAATTAAAAACGATAACACCATCTTTATTGTACTTCAATCTCTGTGTGGCGTCTATCGTCTTGAGGTCTGCCGTAAATGCGTGCAAGGCTTTCATATCATTCACAATAGGTGCTGGAATAGTTTCTTCTTCATCCACTATCAAATCAACCCCTTCATATCGTATGAGTTGTCCTTTGAGAACATCAACTGTAGCACGTACATCAGCCAAGGCATCATGCGCGCCTTCTAGTTCTTTATTGCAATAGTATCGCAAAGCAGCGCTCAAGGTTCTTGGCTCCATTTTATAAAATATACGCTGAACGTCTACACTACTTCTATTTTCCATAGAGAACTCAATACCTACTCTAGCGAACTCCTCCATCAAGATAGGCACATCAAATCTAGCTGAATTATATCCTGCTAGATCCCCATCACCGATAAATTTATAAATCTTTTCTGCGACTTGCGCGAAGGTAGGTTTGTTAGCGACATCTTGCGCGGAGATTCCATGTATAGCGTAGGATTCTTCCGGTATCGGCACACCTGGATTAATAAGCAAACTCAACTCTTCCGGTTCTTCTTTACCTGGGCTAAATTTTATCAATGCTATTTGCAGGATTCTATCACGTACTACGTTCAAGCCAGTTGATTCTACATCGAAGAAAATCAAATCTTTAGAAAGATTAAAATTCATTTATTCACATTTGACATCTCGACTTGGAGTAGAAATATCTCTACTTTGGCATATCGAAACTAGTCCACAATATAGTAAGAAGCTCCCTTAGTTGCTAACTCACTCATTTCTCCATTTTGGTTGGTGTAGATAAAAAAAGCCTCTACACCGTTTACAGATTCTATCATTTTACGCGCTTCATCTAATCCAGCTACCATACATGCAGTAGCATAGGCATCTGCTCGAATACAATCTGGGGCAAAAACCGTAGCGCTTAGAATTTCATTGCGTTCAGGAAATCCAGTTTTTGGGTTCATCGTATGACTGTAGATTTGGCCATCTAATTGAAAGTAGTTTCTATAATTTCCAGACGAAGCCATAGCGATATCCGTAAGTCTTGCTTTCTTATATATGGAATTGAGCGCAGCATCCAAAGTAGGCTTGTTTATACCAATGGTCCAAAAATCACTCTTTTGGTTGGTTCCCTTCACTTTTACTTCTCCCCCTATTTCTACCAAATAATTTTTTGCGCCTGCCTTATCTAACAATTGGGCTACTTTATCTACAGCATATCCTTTTGCCAATGCTGAAAAATCTAATTGTACGCCAGCCTTTTCTTTTCTTAAGTATATCGTATTGTTCTCGCCTTCTGATTTCTTATTCACTTTTTCAAAGCCGATGTTTTCCTTAATCAAAGCCAAAGCGGCGGTATCTACTTCTTCGGGTTTTTTCTTATTTGGTCCAAAGCCCCAATAATTGACGAGTGGCATCACTGTGGGGTCAAAATAACCTTGACTCTTTACGAACACTTCGCGGGCTATCTTAAAATTTTCTTTGAAGTGAGAATTTTTATCTTCAAGAGAGTTTGCAGATTGAAGGACCACCTGCTCATCTGCTTTATTAAATGATGTGATAAAGGAATCCTCTTCGTATGTAGAGACTTCGTGATTGATATTAACCAGCATTAAGTCTATTCTTTTTTGTAACTGATTTAGATTAGATAAATCGCTAGTGATATTATAGGAGGTACCCATCGTAGTGCCAGAGATTTTGTACAACTTGCTAGTAGGTGTGTCCATTCTAGCAGTATTGCCACTCCCTCCACAAGAGCTAAGCAATATCGCGACCGCCAATAGGCTAATCCAAGAAAAATTCATATATGTTTTTAAATTTAAGTAAGCGACTTTATCGCTTCCACAAAGGTATCCAATTCGGACAAGAGCGTATAGACATTTGGGGAAATTCGCAGACCATATAGCATTTCGTTTTGACTTTGGGTGCAATGTATCTTCCAATCCCGTTCTAGTAGATATACCAACTTATCATTTTCCCTTCCTTCCAACTGCAACAGCAATATGGCAGATCCAGATTCTATATCCGTTGGGCTTTGGATAGTCACTCCAGATATATCTTTCACCCTTTCTACTATATAGGATTTTAAAAATTGTAGCCGTTGCATCTTACGTTCTGTACCTATACTATTATGAAACACTAGTGCAGGAAGTATCGCTCTTTCCAAAGCTACACTTTTTGTTCCCGTATGCTCAAATTTTTTCATATGCTTTGCCCTAGAATTGGGCCCAGCCATCATTGGATAAAGCTTTCCTCTTTTATCTTTATGGACATATAACATTCCAGTTCCGAAAGGGGCACCTAACCATTTATGCAGACTAGTCCCAAGATAGTCTATAGGCCATGCAGAGATATCTAGCGGACGTTGCGCGAGAGTATGTGCTGCATCTACCATCACCTCCGCGCCTTGTGCTTTCGCCACTTCAGATATTTGTTTTACGGGGAGCACCTGCCCATTCCAGTTGGTAATATGCGTGATACAAACCAGTTTCGTTTTTTCAGAAATTTGATCTGTATACTGCTTGACCAGATAATTTTGATCTGAGCTAGGTAAATCTAAATTCACCCATTTGAGTTTAATACCATCTCTTTTCTCTCTTTGCAGCCAAGCAAATTTCACATGTGGATAGTCATGCTTTCCCACCACCACTTCATCTCCTCTATTCAATGGCAAACCAAATACAACCGTTTCCAAAGCTTCGCTAGCATTGCGCATCAAAGCGATATCCTGTCCTTTCGCACCGACAAAATTGGCCAGTGCATTTTTAATCATATCTTTGTCTTTTTCTATTACCCTCCACATATAGAAAGAGGGCATCTTATTGCTCAAACCTTCATAGTAGGATACTGCCTTTTGTACCACCTTTGGTTGAGGATTGACACCCGCATTATTTAGATTTATATACTCATTACTGACTGTATATTGCTTTCTGACTTTCTTCCAATATCGTTCTTCTGAATCTGCTTCCATTGCCAATTCTGAAAAATCTTTGACAAATGGCTGGTGCCAAGGATAAGCTGATAGCG
>CAYZUW010000090.1:0-12628 GCA_964481325.1 uncultured Saprospiraceae bacterium | reverse complement strand
ATCTCAACCGACTGACAAGTCTGCATACCTTGTGGACATTCTGGTGTCTCCAAAAATCCACAGATCTCGAATATACCTGCTTCTTGTGCCTCAAAGTTAAAGCCTTCAGCCGTTGTCATCAATTCCCCATTCACTGTCCAATCCATTACTGCTTCCAAACTATTCCCAAATATTCGTACTGAACAAGTCTCTTCTTGTTGGGTCAACTCTACCGCACAAGCATTATTATTTGGTAAACACTCTAGGCTTACTTCAATAGTTTCACAGGCTCTAGATTCTAGTGGACAACCTTCCTTGTCGAAAATCCCACAAATTTCATAGGTACTAGCAGCAGAAGCATTGAAACTAAACTGCGTACTGCTTTCTATTATCACACCGTTCACTTCCCAATCCATTACCAATTGGTCAACGTTGTTAAAAGTAAAAGAGCTACATGAATTTTCTCTGACTGCTAATTTCACCTCGCAATCTACAATATCCACATCCTCTTCTTCATCGCATGATTGAACAAAAACAAATAGGGTGGAAAAAAGCAACAGATTAAATACAATTCTAAACATTGGGCTATTTTTTTTTAAATTAAAATGCACCATCCAAGAAACTACAATCATGCCATCCCTGTGACATCGTAAATAGGAAACATTCCGTATCGATTTCAATTTAATTGTCCATCAATTCACTAAATATTTTTGTTTTAAAATATATTAATTCATTATTATTTTTAATGAACTAAGGCTTAATGATTCATAAAGTGAAGGCGAAAAAAAGGGGGAAGGATGATTTTCTTTGAAAAAAAATTCGGCATCTCGATTTACAAGACGTATATTTTGTTACCGCATTTATACTCAGGTTGGATAATCGACTAAGTGAAGTGCAAGCATTTTGCCTAATCCGTTTTTTTCTCAAATATGAGACAGAAGAAAACGCAAAGGTCTAGATGACGACAAGCCTCTTGCTCAAACCTAGTCTTACAGTAATAGGTGCTCAATTGCTATACTTGCTCTACACTTCTGACGATTACCTGCTATGTATTCTTATTCCATTTTTTGCCTTTCCATTTTTTCGGATTATTTAGAATGTATTTTTGTATGCAGTGAAAAGCAAGTTCATTCCGAACGATGATATCATAGAAGCGAGCTTGCCATTTGAATTTCGGGTTTATTTTGCGGGCGTTTTTGGTTACGCCGATTTTGTATCCACGGATGATGGATGCAAGGTTTTGAGATTGGGGTCCGAATTTGTTTTTTGAAAATGGGGGCGGATTGGGGCGAGGGGGATTGGGCGGATAGGGCGCGCTGGGAAGAGACGCAATATTTTGCGTCTGTCCGTGTCCCGTATTTTGGGCGGCGAGAGGCGCAAAATTTTGCGTCTGTACTTACCCCGTATTTTGGCCAGGTGCGGAGGGCATCCCATCCCCCTCCTTTTTTGCGATTTCGATAATGCCATGCATGTGGTCTGGCATAATAATATGATTATGCAGAATCACAAATGGGAAATGGGAAGGTATTTCGTGCCAGCAGTCCTCAGCCCATTTTCCTATTTCCGAGAGTTCCATCTTTTGATTTATTATTTTCCCAAAATGATGATGCCTTTTATGTGTGCAAATCGTTATGAAATATCTCCCATTGCTAGCGTAGTCCCATGTAGGATGTCTAGCAGAAGGAATCCGATATTTACCCATATATTTATCATCGAATCTAGAATAGTCTTTCATTATTTTCTTTTTGTATAAGATATTCATATACAAGACGAAAACATTCTTACGATTTCATAATCTTTTTTTGATGGTTTTTTTCAAGCTAGGGGGAGGAGTGATATGAGATGCAGTGGATCAGTAATGGCTGATGAAGGATGAGCAGGCTTGCGAATACAAATCAGACATATCCTGAATAGTGATCTACAAATCGAATACAAGCGGATCACCCGACCACAGAAAAAATGGGTAGGGTGGTGGGCTGGCCTTTCTGTGGTAGCTCCCAAATCTAATTATAAATGATAAAGTATAAATGCTTCGCACACTTGTTCTATTCTCTTTTAAGTCTGGAACTCAACGGAAAGTAGGTTGGGGCTTTTCTGCTCTTTCTTTTAGCCACTATCTGCGTTGTGAATACTCGCTGATGCTAAGGCATCGTGTGGCACTTCCCCCCCGCAAGCGGTTCACTACGTTGAAAATATTCACTGAATATTTTCTGCGGAGCACCACTTCGTTCACGCCTTGATATTGGCCAAAATAAATTGTCCTAAACCAATTCCGTTGTGAATAAACGAAAAAAGCACCAACCCAAACTGGATTGATGCTTTTATATCTTAATGTTATTTTAGTCTTATGACTTGGCTGCTGTAGTAGCTTCTTGTGCTGCTAAGAATTCGTTGACCCACTCTATCGTGAGTGACTTCGGACGTTCTAATGGCATACCGAGTGCGCGAGACCAGCACATGCTAGCTAATACACCCATCGCTCTAGACACTCCAAAAAGAACAGTATAGAAACTGTACTCCTTCATACCATAGTGAACCAATAAAGCTCCTGAGTGCGAATCTACATTCGGCCATGGATTTTTGACTTTACCTAAGCCTCCTAAGATGCCAGGTACTACGTCAAATATCTTCCAAACGATGTTTACGATGTCATCATCTTTGATATACTCTTCTGCAAATACTTTTTGGGCAGTGAATCTAGGATCTGGCTGACGTAATACTGCGTGTCCATATCCAGGTATCACTTTTCCTGCAGCCAATGTACTGTTCACGTAATCAGCGATTTGCTCTTTGGTTGGCTTCGTCGTACCGAGTGCATCTACCATCTTGAAAATCCACTTGATTACTTCTTGATTTGCTAATCCGTGCAATGGTCCAGCCAAAGCACTCATACCTCCGGCCAATGAAAAATAGGCATCACTCAAAGTAGACCCTACTAAGTGGGTCGCGTGTGCTGAAGCGTTACCTCCTTCGTGATCTGCGTGGATAGTAAGATATAAACGCATCAATGATTTGAAGTCTGGATTGTCAGACACCCCTAGCATATGTGCAAAGTTGGCTGCCCAATCTAAAGATAAATCTGGATTGATGTGATCACCGTTGTGATAAGAACGTCTATATATATACGCTGCTACTCTAGGTAGTCTAGCTATCAAGTTCATGGTATCCTCATAGGTAGGATTCCAATATTCTGACTTACTCATGCCCTCTGCATATCTCCGAGAGAAACAACTGTCTGTCCCCATAGCAACAATCGCTGCCGTCAGTTGAGTCATCGGGTGAGCCGTCACAGGAAATGAATCCAAAACAGCAAAAACGTGTTTCGGCACATTACTACGCTGCTTCCACTGCTTAGACAACCAAGCTACTTCTTCATCAGTAGGTATCTCGCCTACTAGCATCAACCAAAAGAGACCTTCTGGCAATGGTTCGTTGCAGCCTTCTAACTTGGGTAATTTTTCTTTTAATTCTGGAATAGAGTATCCTCTAAAACGAATACCATCTACTGGGTCCAACTGAGAAGTCTCCCAAATCATACTTTTGACACCACGCATGCCACCAAAGACTTGCTTCAAGGTTACCTCATCTACTTTCACTCCGCCAGAGACCTTGAGTTTTGCCTTTGTCTCTAAGGCCAATGCTTGGGCTTTTTTACAGAATTTTTCCTTTAAAGGATCAAGATTATCTGTGTGCCCGTGTTCGTTTAATTCCATATTCGTTTCGCCGTTCTTAAAAAAGATAAAATTATACAATTTAGACAGAAAAATATAGTAGATGGTTTATAAATCAACTATAAATATTGCCTAAGTAAGTGCTATATGTATGATTAGTTAATATTCTTAGTCTGTTTTAGTAGACTAAGGGCTTTATTGTTATTCGCAACAATCAAGATATTGTTACCATTTGCGTCCTTAATCAACTCAATATCCTTCACGTCATCAGGTAGATAAACACCTGATTTACTCTTTGGTTCAGCCACAAGATTATTTTGATTATCAATATCTATAAGTAAGCCTATCCCTGCATCATTTCGTGGGGTTTCTACCTCTGAAGCAAATAAATTGCCGGCTACTAGAATTTCTGGTTTGCCGTCTTGATCAAAGTCCTCTACTACTGCCGTATTTATGTTACTTATCTGCGATTCGTTAGGTAGGGCCTCTACCTTGAAGGTACCATTTTCGTTTCTCAATATCGCGTTGCTAAAATAGTTGGCCTCTCTATGATAGGCATCCTCTAGGGCTGCTCCATACACCTGTTTGAGATCTGCAGAGCCAAAATCATGGTAGGTAGGGAATTTATCCTTGATAAAAGGCATCTGCTGAGAACTGCATTCGCGACCTCTCAATGGATAGCATACGCCTGCGTTATAGTATCCTAATACGATATCTTTAGTCCCTGATTTATCAAAATCGTTGAGATAAATATGAAAGGGCTCCGATTCAGTTGCCTTGTATTTGTAATTGAGTCCCAAATTGCCCGCAATAAAATCGATATCCCCGTCTTGATCTATATCCGCAGGGGTAAGTGCTGACCACCATCCCTTTTTATTATCTAATTCTGCTTGCGCTTGAATCGTAAAGTTGTCTCCATTATTTATAAGACAACGAATAGGCTCCCACTCTCCAGCGACGACTAAATCAAGATCGCCATCTTTGTCTATATCGCTTGCCGCAGCAGAAGTAACAATTCCTAAGCCCTCTAATGGGGCGGTCATTTTATTTTCAACAAGATTTCCTCCATCAGAGAAAAGCATAAAGCTTTTGGAAGGCATAGGGTAAGACTTGGGCACCATACGACCCCCTACAAATAAATCGGCCTTACCATCTTTATTGAAATCTCCTGTCACGACACAAGAGCCACTACTATTTGGAACGCTTATGTTCTTTTTAGTGAAAACACCTTTCCCGTTATTCATATATAGACGGTCTTGATATACTGGGTCATTTGCACTAAATTCGTTTCCACCACTCACTACATATAGATCCAAATCGCCATCTTGATCCACGTCTAAAAATGCACTATCCATATCTTCGCATTTTTTGTCTTTTGTGAAAACTGGATTATTCTTCACTTTAAATTTTCCGTTCGCGTTTTGCAAATAAAGTTGACCCGATTGAGCGGATGCTCCACCCACAAAAAAGTCATCCAAGCCATCTCCATTTACATCTCCCTTCGTCACAAATGGGCCAAATTGAGAGTTTTTGTGCGGCAACAAAAGTTCGTCTATGAAATCATCGTGTTCATTTTCTTGATGTACAAATAGAGGTTGTATCAAATCCGTTGTTTGTGCAAAAGTAGGTACTGCATTATCGCCATTAAATGGTATCCTTTGTGCCTGTGTCTTATCGATATTAAGCACTTGGTTGGCTTTTACATTTTCAACAAACTGTGTAATGCCATCTGGCCAGGTAACTTCAATTCGGGCTACCTGATCTAACTTGCCTAAACCAAAGTGCAGTGTATGATCTACTACAGATTGAAATCCGCGAGTAGGGCTTAATTCTTGATATTGAATCCCATCTTTGGTATAGATTTTTACTTTTGCATTCCAGCAGAATGACGGGAGATATCTTTCCCCTGCTGTGAGTTTTACACGGAGATAGTTGTTTCCATTGCCATTGTTTCTATATACAAAAGCAGGGTCATCTATATTATTCACAATCAAGTCAAGATCTCCATCTGCGTCCAAATCCGCGTAAGCTGCTCCATTCGAAAATGACTTTATGTCCATGCCCCAGTCTTCTGTCATAGCCTGAAACTTGAGGTTCCCTTTATTCTTATAGATTTGATTCTTTAGCTTATATGAGGGTGGCTTATTCAGCCATTGTTGTTTGATATTATTAGGGGGATTGTTTTGGTATTTTACTTTCATGGCGGCGAATTCCTTAGAGAAATCGTTATCCATTGCATTTCGTTTGTAGCCATTAGAGACGAATAAATCTTTGTAGCCGTCGTTGTCATAATCTGCCAATAGGGTAGCCCAACTCCAATCTGTTTTGTGTACTCCGGAGAGTTTTGCTACTTCACTAAACTTACCTTCTCCTTGATTGAGCTGCAGTGCATTGAACATGTACTGATATTGATGGCCATACTTATCGTGTAGATCCCAAAATAGATTGATATCCATAGAAGGCATCAAGGTTTTGGATCTAAGATTGTCTGCAGGCGCCATGTCAACTACATGGATGTCCACTTGACCATCATTATTGATATCAGCGATATCGCAGCCCATACTATAGTAAGAAATGTGTCCCGTACGAGATTCTATTTCATCTTTGAATGTTCCATTTTTTTGATTGATGTACATGGCGTCTGGTCTAGAAAAATCATTGGCAACATAGAGGTCCACCCAACCATCTTGGTTGATATCACTGGCTACTACCCCTAAACCAAATCCATACTTCATCAAGCCTGCTTCTTTGGTCACCTTCGTAAACTTTCCACCATCATTCTTATAAAAATTACCTGAGTGCTGCTCTTGAAACCCAGGTTTATCCATCATAGACTCTAATGAATAAATATTCTCTGCAAAGCGCACGGAGTGATTAAGCACATATAGATCAAGGTCTCTGTCTTGATCATAATCAAAGAATACCGCTTGAGTAGAGTGCCCCTCATCGTCTATTCCATATTTTGATCCAGATTCTGTAAACGTTAGGTTCTTATTATTGATATAGAGTAGGTTCTTGAGTCCAATAGGCTTTGGGAATAAACCTGATTTGCAAATATAGATATCTAGATAGCCATCATTGTTGACATCAGCAACGGTAACTCCAGTAGACCAGGAGTTTTTGATCCCATGACCAAATCCATTTACTCCAGCTTTTAGGGTGATGTCTTCAAATTTCATGTCTCCCTTGTTGTGATACAACTTATCGGAACCCATATTGGCAGTAAAAAATAGGTCTTGCAAACCATCGTTATCAAAGTCAGCTACTGCTACTCCTCCGCCATTAAAATAATAATGGTAGGAGAAGATGTTTCTATTAACGTCTTGTTTGTTGACATTGACAAAATCGATTCCAGTTTGCTTGGCATCCAACAAGGTGAAAAGTGGGCCTTTGGATGTAGTTCCAACATTAGATGATGTTCCATCTGAGGTAGTCTCTCCACAACTCAAAACAATAGTAAAAGCCAAAAGGCAAATGAGATAATTCTTCATATAAACTCGATCAATTATTTTCTGGTTATTATCCAACAATGGTTCTGTAATTAAATTTTAAATCGCTAACAGCCAGAATGTTAAAACTACTCGCGCAACATCTGTAACCATCTAACAACCAGGCACTTACTGCTGGTCGATTTATAATTTTTCAAAAATTACCGAATCAATTATCCAATACATATCAAAAATAGTAATGGACTAAAATATAAAGGGGATTTCTGCTAAATCCTATTAGAGAGTAAATGTTAAATTAACTATTTGCTCCTCAGAGACAAAAAAATAAAAGTGCAGACATTAATAAATGGTATTATTGCCTTGACATACTCTCATATATGTTAAATACGTTTTATATAACACTTAGATGCTTAATTGTTAAACATTTTCAAACCCTTAAGATACATACAATTATGATAATTGTACAGGACATACTAGTGAGTGACGATGTGATTGAGAAACAATTTATTTGCAATCTGAAAGTATGTAAAGGGGCTTGTTGTGTACAAGGAGACTGGGGAGCGCCTTTAGAGGAAGTGGAAAAAGATATTCTAGTAGAAATCTACCCAAAAATAAAATCTTATCTCACAGAAGAAGGAAGAAAAGTAATCGAGGAACAAGGTGCATATACCTATAACGACGAACCAGCAGAATTTGGCACTACACTTGTTGAAAATAAGGCTTGTGCATTTATGACCAGAGATAAATTGGGTATTGCACATTGCGGCATAGAACAAGCCTATAACGATGGTGTAATTGAATTCAAAAAGCCTATATCTTGTCATCTATACCCTCTAAGAGTCAAAAAAGATGCGAACATCGGCTTTGAAGCCCTCAACTATGATTCTTGGGATATTTGCAGTGCCGCATGTGATCTAGGCAAAAAGGAGCAACTACCTGTTTATATTTTCGTACAAGATGCTATCAAGCGAAAGTATGGAGATGACTTTTATGAAGAACTGCACGCTGCGGCTCTACATTTGGGGTGATTTCTTGGCTTGAATTTGAACATGGAGACCTATTTGATTTCCTATGATTTAAGCTATTCACATTGCTTGAATCAGACTTGACATAACCATTTGATGATTTTAACAAGTAAAAGCAAATGTCTTTGCGTGTCGAATTGGTTAAAACCTAATGTATATAGGCATCTCTGTTTGAATTTGACCCGTTTTAGTTGTACCTTCGCACACATTTTTCGAATTTAGCTAAATAATAAAAACTCAATATAAAATGGCTTTAATCAGCAGTATACGCAGCAGAAGTTGGATCCTTATTGTCTTCATTGGTATTGGTTTGGCATCATTCATCATGATGGATATGTTCAACAGCAATACAGGTGCATTTGGAAACCGACCAACCAATACACTTGGTACCATAAATGGCAAAGAAATAGACTATAACAAAGTAAGAAGAACGGAGGAGATATTCTATCGTGGTGCTACTGGGTCGAGTTATGGTATTAAAGATCAACTTTGGAATTTCTACCTCGAGAAGTCTATACTTGACGATGAAGGATCAAAATTAGGTCTTAACATCGGCAGAGAGGAAATTAATGATTTGATGTTTGGTACGAATTTGAGTCCAGTGGTTCAAGCTATTTTCACAAACCCACAAACGGGTCAAGTGGATATGGCAAGACTTACTGAAGTCAAAGATCAAATCCAAAACGATAGGAGTCAAATCAATGAACCATATATAGAAGAGCTAGTCGCTCAGGTAAAAAAGGCAAGAATACAAGAAAAGTATACTTCTCTTGTATCTCAAGGTTTTTATACGCCAAACTGGCTCGCTGAGCAATTAGGAAATGAAAACAACACTTTTTATGACTTCAATTATGTGAAGATTCCTTTTAGTGATGTTGATGATTCTCAAGTAACTGTTACTGACGAAGACTACAGCAGCTTTTTGAATAAGAACAAGGTAATGTACACATCTGAGGAAGAGACTAGAAAAATCAACTATGTATCTTTTGACATTTATCCTTCGGCTGCGGATTCATCTAGATATTTAACTGATTTGCAAGGTAAAGTTACGCTTTTTAGAAATTCCAACAATGACTCTTTATTTGTCGCAAACAATGGTGGCACAATGACTACTGCCTATGTGGCAAAATCTGCCTTACCAATAGACATACGAGAAGACATGGCTAACCTACCTATAGGCTCAGTTGTTGGCCCTTATGTAGACGGAACTACATACAAACTAGCAAAAGTCTCTGACCGAAAAATTATTGCGGATTCTGTGAGAGCACAACACATATTGATAAGAGCAAATGCTGCAGATCCAACATCTTTTCAAGCTGCTCTAATCAGAATCGATAGTATCAAGACAGCTATAGATAATGGAGAAAGCTTTGACAACATGGCTGCTCAAGTTAGTCAAGATCAATCTAATGCAGATCAAGGTGGAGACTTAGGATACTTTGTTCAAGGTGCAATGGTACAGCAATTTAACGACATGGCTTTTTACAAAGCTAAGGTAGGTGAGGTAAATACAGTATTGACTCAATTTGGTGTGCATTTATTGAAAGTAAACGACAAGAAGTTTTCTTCAAATGAAGAAAGTATAAGAGTGGCTTATTTGAATAGAGCTATCACACCTAGTGAGCAAACTCAAAGTGACATAAGAGAAAGAGTACAAGAGTTTGTTAATACACATACTTCAGCGAGTGATTTAGAAGCCTTGGTGGTTAATGATCCTTCATTAAGAATTCAAACCACGACCAGTTTAAAGCGCAATGACTTTAACGTTCCTGCTTTGGGTGAAGATCCATCCTCTAGGGATATGATCAGATGGGCATTTGATGGTACTGATGTAGGCGATTTGTCTCCTGACTTCTACATTTATAGATACAGCAACCCTGCTACTTATGAGAATTATGATTCAAAATATGTTGTCGCTTCTTTAGGAAGTGTACAAAAAGCTGGCTTACCCTCTGTAGAAAATATAAAGTCTGAAATAGCTTCTTTAGTAATAAATGAAAAGAAATCAGCTATGATTGCAGCTGCTATTCAAAACAAAGATTTAGAGTCGGTTGCTAGCCAATATGGCACTTCTGTAGATAATCTTGAGAATATTAGTGCAGCATTCACAAATCTTAAGGATATAGGAAATGAACCTAAGGTCGTTGCAGCTCTTACTAATCTGGAAACAAATCAAAAATCAGCACCAATTCAAGGGGAAAACGGAGTTTACGTGATACAATTGACCAATAAAAGAGAAAGTAGTGCAGGTCTTGATATAGCTAATATCAAGAGAATACAGTCTACCAGCTTGAAAAGTTTAGCTCGAGCTGCTTTAATGGAAGCCTTGAAAGATGGCGCAGAAGTAACAGATAATCGATTTAAAGTATACTAGATCAACCAATTAAACATATATATAAATTTGGCACAATATTTACTCTCTATAGAGTACTTGAAATTATCAAGATCTTGCCGGAGTAAGTATTGGGCTAAATAGCTTTAATTAGTTATATTTATTTTCCTCAATAACCAACCGGTTTACATTGCATTTTACTATTTCATTATTAAATACAAATTAATCACATGAATATTGCTGTAGTTGGAACTGGATATGTTGGGCTTGTGACTGGTACATGTTTCGCAGAAACTGGAAACCACGTTACTTGTGTTGATATAGACCAGTCGAAGGTTGAAAAAATGAGAAATGGCATCGTGCCTATTTTCGAACCAGGTTTAGAGTTACTTTTCGAAAGAAACACTAAGCAAGGAAGACTTCATTTTACCACAAATTTGGAAGAAGCTATCAAGGATGCTGAGATAATTTTCTTAGCGCTACCTACTCCTCCAGGTGAAGATGGGTCTGCTGATTTATCTTACATAATGGGCGTTGCAAGTCAACTATCTACTATGATAACTGACTATAAAGTTATTATAGACAAGAGTACTGTACCTGTTGGTACTGCAGAGGCTGTTCATGGTGAGTTAGCGAAAAACTTAGATGAAAGCATGTTTGATGTAGTATCAAACCCTGAATTCCTAAGAGAAGGAGTTGCTGTGGATGATTTTATGAAGCCAGACAGAGTTGTTATTGGAACATCTTCAGCAAAGGCAAAAACTGTAATGCAGCAGCTATATGATCCATTTGTAAGACAAGGTAACCCAATCATCTTTATGGATGAGCGTTCTGCAGAAATGACGAAGTACGCTGCAAACTCGTACTTAGCAACAAGAATCTCGTACATGAATGAGATTGCAAACTTATGCGAAGCTGTTTCTGCAAATGTAGATATGGTACGTATGGGAATGGGTAGTGATAATAGAATTGGAAAAAGATTTTTATTTCCAGGTGTAGGATATGGAGGGTCATGCTTCCCTAAAGATGTGCAAGCTTTGGCTAAAACAGCTGGAGAGTACAACTACGATTTCAAAATTTTGAAGTCTGTAATGGAAGTTAATAAGAAGCAGAAGACTATCCTTTCTCAAAAGATAATCAACTACTTTGGCGGTAATCTTGCAGGTAGAACAATTGCTGTATGGGGACTTGCTTTTAAGCCTAACACGGATGATATCAGAGAAGCACCAGCACTTTATATAATGGATGAATTAATCGAAGCAGGCGCTACCATTAAGGCATTTGACCCAGAAGCAATGGAAAACATCAAGGAAATCTATGGTGATAAAATTACTTATGCTAGTAACCAATATGAAGCTTTAGAAGGTTCTGACGCTTTAGCAATCATTACCGAATGGAGCGTATTCAGAACACCAGATTTCGATAAAGTGGTAAGCGCATTAGGAAATAGAGCTATCTTTGATGGTAGAAATCTATATGATTTGCACAAGATGACGAGTTTGGATATCCACTATGAATCAATAGGAAGAAGTCCTATTTTGATGCGTGCATATTCTGCTTAGTATAGTAAAGCAAACCACACACTAAAATAATAGTAAAAGCCTATCTTGTGATTCAAGATGGGCTTTTCTTTGTTTAAGGCACCTCTATACCATAAAACTAAACCTGGATTTGTAATTAATGAATAGTAAAACGTTATAGATGTGAGCGATTTATAATTTATGACCGTACAATAAGGTTACAAAATACTAGAAAAGTAGCCTAGCTGCCATATTTATTAAACTTTAAAATAATAACAATGAGTACAAGTAATAACAATACACTTACGCCTATATACATAGGCAGTTTTGACCCCTCAGATTGAGAGGTATATTTTCTTTCAGAATTCTTATTGCCTTTTAGAGCTTCTACAATAGTGTCTGTATTATGTTTCATCATATCATAGTATGAATTACCTTCTGACTCTGGCCCACCTATAGAATCTGTAAATAATTCGCCACCTATAGAAACGTTATTATCCTTGGCGATTTGCTCTACTACTTTTGGGTTAATCGTACTCTCGACGAATAAGGCAGGCACATTAAATTCTTTAATCGCCTTAGATACTCTAACCATATCTTGAGATGTTGCGTCTGACTCAGTTGAGATACCCATAAGCGCTTCCATTCTGAG
>CAYZUW010000089.1:0-12834 GCA_964481325.1 uncultured Saprospiraceae bacterium | reverse complement strand
ATTGCTTCGCAACACTCAGTCGCCATCGTCGCCTTGAAACTCGATGTATTCTACGTCGTCGTCTTCTACGTCAAACTCTGGAATACCTTCCTCTAGCCTTGCTTGAATGACTTCTTTCTTTTTCTTAGGAGTCGGAGAAATGGTCTTTGGTTTCTCTTTTTTAGGAGCAGTGTTAATGGTATTGGCCGTGATGGTTGAAGTTAAATCAAATGCTCCAAAAGAATCTTCAAGCACTTTTCGAATGCGGTCTTTCTGTGCTTTACTAGTTTCAAAATTTCTGAGCACGGCAGCCCTGTTTCTTTTGACTGTAAAGTCTTCAGTCGTGCCTAGAACTGTATAGTGCAGATCAAAAATATTTTTCTTTAATTTCTTTTTCGGACGTCTGGCTTTGTCATGCTTTACGATTTTATCTTTAATCGCTTGTGCTGCGTTTGTTTGGATGTTGTAGCTTATGTCGTGATCGTAGCTATGTACACCACTTACATTTAGATTTAAAGCATTGTTTTGAACGAACATAACAGGGATATAGATCTTACCTCTTTTAATTTCAAACCAGTTTTCTAGTGTAGTAAATTTTATCCTGTCTAAATCATCTCTTTTGACGTACTTGCCAAAATTGTCAAGCAATTTGAAGTTGATCAATTCGCCATTCTGAATTTCTAGACCAGCATATACATGTAGCTCGTCAGGCAAAAATTCTCCTTGTTCATCAAAGAAAACGTTGATGAGCATATTGGCATTCATGCGACCTCTTAGATTTTTTGCTTGAATAATCTCTTGTCCAAAGTTTTCAGATTGGTCAAATAGTTTTCGAACATTTATCTTTTTACCTTCAATTTCAGCGATTAGTTTAGGACGATTGAGTAGGTGAAGTTCACCCTCTATATTCATTTGACCATCCATAGCATCAATATCGCCATCAATCGTGAGTATGTCGTCTTCGAAGTCCACACTTCCCTCAAAATCAGTAGCTTGTATTTCGCCGTATTGCAACTGAGTTATTTCTGCATCGAAGGTGCCATCCAAAAATCCGCTTAATCTAGAGTGCCAGTCTGTGTTCTCTGTAGTTTCTTGATGAGTATTTTCAGCACCAGTAAAAGCCTCCATTAGCTGATCAAAATCTACATTCTCAGAAATTAATTCAGCATCAAACTTTAAATGGACATTTTGAGAGTTAGTAGAATCTGCAAAGAGTACAGGGAGAAGATTTCTGAATGTACCAGAAAAGGTAGCGTCGCTATCGGCGCCTTCTAAATGTATAGACTTTACTTCCATTTTGTTTCCTTTAAGTTCTAAACTTCCCTGGCTTGCTTTAAAAGGAAAATCATTGATGCTTAATTGGGCATCATCAAAAACAACTTTTCCGCCGACTTTAACCTTGCCTATATTTGCGGCAGAGCTCATATATTTATGTTTTCCTTTTATCTCTAAGTCTTTAATATTTAGGCTGCCTTTAGCATCTGTGATATGGTCTTGCTTAAAATGTTTATACAGAGACTCTACTGGAATAGTGCCATTCAACTCTAAGTCTATATACGGGTCTTCCATATTAGTGACTTCCAATTCCATTTTGGTCAAGTTGCTATTGAAATAGCCTTTAAAATCTGAAATCGATAGCACACTTGATTTTAAGTTTTGCTTTTTACCATTGGTGAAGCGTGCCTTCATGGATACATTCCTTAAAGGTTCTTCTAAGTAAGGACTGTTGATTTCAGCCTTTTTTAGGAGCAATTTAGCATTGAGAGCAGGATTTTTATCCTTCGTTTTTTGACCTTTATAGCTAAAATCTAATGCAAAGGTACCTGTACTTGTCATGCCCCTAAAAGATTCAATGTATTGTGACGGTAATAAGGTAAGAGCAGTAGCGAGATTGCCAGCTTTGGAATTGGACTTTAGGTCGTATATGAAACCCTTTACGTCTGCTTCAATTCCTCCCGTAATATAAAATTCATTATCATCAACAATCAAGTTTCCTTTTTTGAAAGTGTATAGGTTTTGGTTCATATCAATGTCCAATGTAAAATCAAAAGCCAACTGATTTCCTGCGATGAATCTATATTCTCCTACATCAATAAAGTGGCTTTCTGCGGTGCCAATGCTCTCAAGAGCGTACAAATCAGATGTAAAATCGCCACTTAATGTAGCTTTTTCTATGCGCATTCTACTGGTGATGTCCGTGTTGTTATTCGTGTAAATGATTTCTATATTTGAAAGATTTGCTTCGTCGATTCCTAACTTAAATTCATCAGAGTCGCCCATTTCCCTGGCTTCGAATATTCTATAGTTTGGAACACCTTTGTTGTTGATGTAAATAACTAAGGTGCCGTCTTGAATGAGTATAGATTGGACGTTGATTTTTGATTGAATGACTTCCATCAAGGACAGTCTAAAAGACAATGAAGCGGCTTCTATAAGAGGAGCTTGGCTATCGAAAGTACCATTGAGAACCACATTATTAAATTCTGCTGAGACATAAGGGAAACCTTTTAGCAGAGAGAGCTGAAAAGACTCAACACTCAGTTCCGTTTTAAGCTGCGTATTGATTTCTTTTATTAATCGCGCTTTTATTTTATCCTCAAATAAATATCCTATGGCCAAGGACGCCAGCGTGAGGATAAACACGATTCCTACAATCCACTTACCTATAGTGATAAACATAGAAGAGCGCTTAGGCTTTTCTTCCATGGGATATTGAGGGATACTATTGTCTATGTCTGATACGGGAAATTCCATGTCTACCTTGGTAATTACGTGTTTTTTAAATCATTTTAGTTACAATTCACTAACAGAAGTCAAGGCTAAAATGGCAATAATAAGGCAATAACCTATCATGTGATTTTGGCTTTTCACTTTAATGAAAGGGAGACCTTTGGCAAGTAATCGCTTAAATATATAAATTTTATATATAACGGCAATTACTTCGTGTTTATTTTTGACGAGAAGTGGGTTTTATAATTTCACGAGGCCATCATGATTGGAATTGTGCTTAGCAAGTCTTTTACTTAGTTGTTCGCAGGTATAGCCAACGTAATACTTATCAAGAGAAACAGAATAAAGGATGTAGACAAAACAGTTCATATCATAAAAAAAGGCCATCATATTGATATGATGGCCTATAATATGTGGGTGATGAGAGATTCGAACTCCCGAATCTGCCGATGTCAAATCGGCATGCTCTGAGTCTCTAGCTCCAATTGCAGATAATGCTATAAAAAAGCTATCGTACAACTATAATGTGTGGGTGGTGAGAGATTCGAACTCCCGATGCTCAGAGTCATTAGCTCCGAAAAAAGAGCAAACTCAGAGTGTTAAATCAAGAGTCTATGATTTTTTCTATCATTTTTCTACTTTTCCAAGATTTGATTTTCCTTTCTCTAGCCAAAGCAGAAATATTATCAGGATGAGGTTCGGTGTAAACGATAACCCAATCATTGACATTGCCAGTAAATCCATCATGATTGGAATTGTGCTTAGCAAGTCTTTTACTTAGTTGTTCGCAGGTATAGCCAACGTAATACTTATCAAGAGAAACAGAATAAAGGATGTAGACAAAACAGTTCATATCATAAAAAAAGGCCATCATATTGATATGATGGCCTATAATATGTGGGTGATGAGAGATTCGAACTCCCGACCCTCTCGGTGTAAGCGAGATGCTCTGAACCAGCTGAGCTAATCACCCTTTTCCATTAAGGAACGCAAATATACTTGCACCTGACATTGTATGCAAGTTTTTGAGGACATTTAAATTCACCTCTAACTAAGAGCTTCATATTCATATACTTGTATGCAAATTGTCACATTAATTCGATTTCGATTGTATAATAGTCTGCTAACAAGCCTAAAGCAAATGTAAAAGGAGGGTCATGATGCTAATAATTACGTACATTTGCAAGCAATTAGCAGGAATAAAACAAGTTATAAAGGTAGTTATAAAGCCCTTTCAACTAAAATTGTATTTCAGCGTAATAGAATGAATGGTGCGGTAATTTTTTGAAAATTATAAATCGACGAGGAGTAAGCAATTGGTTGTTAGGCAATTACAAATCTTACGTAAGAGATTTTAACACTGTGATTGCCAGCGATTTAAAATTTAATTACCGAACCATTGAGAATGAAAACCATCAATTATTACATTTAGATATGAATAATTACCACAAAATTGTCAACACCGCGGGGTGGATTGTATTTGCTATCGCATTTACAGTGTACTTTTTTACCGTAGAAAGAACTGGAAGTTTATGGGATTGCGGAGAGTTTATCACTGGAGCATATAAGTTAGAGGTAGTTCACCCACCGGGAGCAGCACTTTTCTTATTGATAGGAAGAATATTCACAATGATAGCGGATATTTTCACTGACCAAGGATCGGTTATTTCTCATTCTGTCAATCTTCTTTCTGGGATGTGTTCAGCGTTCATGGCTATGATGGTTTGTTGGATTACGATTATTCTAGGTAGAATAATGCTGAAAGAAGGGCGTGAAGAAATGCCAACAGATACGGAGAGTTTAGCTTTAGGCTTCGCAGGTGCGGTAGCTGGTTTGACAGCGGCATTTTGTACTAGTGTTTGGTTTTCAGCGGTTGAAGGAGAGGTTTACTCCATGTCTACCTTTTTTACTTCCTTGACCCTATGGGCAATGATAAAATGGTACATTCTGCCAGATACGCCCAAATCAGACAGGTGGTTGGTTTTTGCGGTATATGCAGCGGGATTATCTACAGGGGTTCACCTTTTGAGTTTGCTTACTTTCCCAGCTTTAGCTCTATTCTATTACTTTAAAAAATATGAGAATCATCACATAGGTGGAATAATTGCTGCTGGCTTAGGCGGAGTGCTTGCACTTGTTTTTGTTCAGCGTATTATAATTGTTGGAATACCAACACTATGGGCGAAACTAGAAGTCCTGATGGTAAATGGATTTGGCTTGCCTTTCCACAGTGGAATTTTTCCCTTACTTATTATTTTAGGGGCTATCACATATTTTGGATTTAAGTATATCGGAAGTAAGCGCCATCAAACGCTGCAAGTGGTATTCATGAGTATGGTGATGACGGTGATTGCGTTTTCTACTATTGGAGTAGTGGTCATTAGAGCCAATGCAGATACACCAATCAATATGAATGCTCCATCGGATGCATTGAGATTAATCCCTTATCTCAATAGAGAACAATATGGAGAAAGACCCTTGCTAAAAGGGCCTACATTTGATGCAGATATTATAGGAACTAACTCTGAAGATAGAAGAGGGCGAAAAGGAGATAGTTATAAGGTTATCGATAGAAAGCTTAGCTATAAATTTGATAAGCGAAAAGAAATTTTGTTTCCGCGTATTGGTCATTATGAAATGGGGAGAGCTCGACAGCATAAGCAATGGATGGGCTTAGATCCAGATAAACCTCTTCCTCCTGGCAGACCCAATCAAGCGGATAATTTCAACTATTTCTTCAATTACCAGATACAATGGATGTATGTCCGTTACTTTATGTGGAATTTTGTAGGAAGACAAAATGGTGTTCAAGGGTATTACCCAGCGGATAAAACTAGAGGGCATTGGGCCTCTGGAATTCCATTTATAGATAACGCGAGATTATTTGATTACACAAATGCACCGGACAAGGTTAAAAATGAAAAGGCATATAACAAATACTTCTTCTTGCCATTTTTGTTGGGATTGTTTGGCATGTTGATACATTTGGTGAAAAGACCCAAAGATTTCTTCGCGTTATTTACCTTGTTTATTATTACAGGGATAGGAATTATTATTTATTCCAATCAACCTCCTAATGAACCAAGAGAAAGAGATTATGTATTAGCGGGTTCCTTCTTTACCTATTCTATTTGGGTTGGGATGGGTGTACTTGCGATATTCAATTTACTCAGAAGCAAAATGCAAGGGTCAACACCTGCGATTATTGCCGGCCTATTAGCGCTCTCGGCACCCGCTATCATGTGTGTGCAGAATTGGGATGACCACTCTAGAAGGCATCATACAGGAGCGAGTGACTATGCCAGAAATTTCTTAGAATCTTGTGAAGAGAACGCCATTATTTTTACTTATGGTGATAATGATACTTATCCACTTTGGTATGCTCAAGAAACCGAAGGAATCCGAACAGATGTGAGAGTGGTAAATTTGAGTTTGATTGCTGTGGATTGGTATATCAACCAACAGAGAAGAAGAATTAATAATTCTCCTCCCTTAAAAATGACTATACCTGCGGAAGCTATTCAAGGGTACAAACGTAGTCAAGTACCAGTAGATAGTAGAAATGAAACACCGATGGCTTTATCTCAAGCCCTAAAGTTTGTTTCTGAAGATCATCGTCAAGGACAGCAAGGTCAATTTGATAGTTACTTTCCAGCAAAGAATTTATACATCCCCATGGATCGTAATAGAGCAGTTTCTATGGGAATGATAAGCCCTAGGGACACAAATTTTGTAGACAAGATGTCATTCTCATTGGGTAATAAATCTGGACTTATAAAAGGGGATATGGCAGTATTGGATATCATTTCTTCTAACATCAATGATAGACCTATTTACTTTGCGGTAACCTGTAGGGAAGAGTCTTTATTAGGCTTAGGAGACTATCTTCAATTAGAAGGATTGGCATTGCGTCTAGTGCCTAAGAAGAGTAACGGCGACCCTAGATTAGGCATTATTGGAAAGGGATCCGTAGCCTCTGAAAAGTTATATGACAACGTGATGAATAAATTTCGATGGGGAAATTTTGACAAATATGAATTGTTTGTAGATAGATCTTATTTGCCAAGTGTGCAAAGTCACCGTCTGGCTATGTTACGTGCATGCGAAGATTTACAAAACCGAGGACAGAAAGAAAAAGCAGGCAACCTTGCTAAAAAGTATTTTGAAGCATTTCCACATATGAATTTTGCTATGGATGAGCAATCTATTCCGATGCTGAGAATACTCGTAAACTCAGGCAATTGTGATGCTGCTAAGCCATTGTTAAAAACATTAGCTAATGAAGCTAAGCAATATCTAGATTTCTTTGAACCTATGTCGGTTAGTGAAATGAGAGAAAATGGTTGGATAGAGAAGTACGCGTATATGATTCAGCGTACGAAAGACGAAGTTATAAGGATATCTGGGAATTGTAATGATCAAGCTTTTACGACAGAAATATCTGATATGCTGAAGCAGTATACTCCAAAATCTAATTGATACGCACAGAATATATTTAATGAAGACAGAGTCAACCTAAAAAAATCGATACTATGAAAAAAACGGCAATAGCTATAGGTTGCGATCACGCTGGGTATGAATATAAGGAACGCATTATTGAGTTTCTGACGAAGCAAGACATCAAAAGCTTAGACAAAGGAACAGACTCTGAAGACTCTGTTGACTACCCAGACTTTGTGCATCCTGTTGCAGATGCCGTTGAAGCTAAACTAGCTGACCTAGGGATAATCATCTGTGGTAGTGGTAATGGAGCCGCAATGACGGCCAACAAACATCAAAATATCAGAGCAGCACTTTGCTGGAATGTGGAATTGGCAGAGCTAGCTAGGCAGCATAATAATGCTAATATAATTTCTATTCCTGCACGATATGTTTCCATAGAGGAGGCTATTGCAATGGTTGAAGCATTTCTAAAAACAGATTTCGAAGGAGGGCGACATGCTCGTAGAGTAGGCAAGATAGCTTGCGCTTAAATTTTTTGGAATAATTTAATTCCAATCCTTTTCAACACCCTTCATGCAGGTGGGAGAAGCAATCTCCCTTATAGCGCTCATTTGTTAATGAGTGTTTAATTCCCTGTTAATAAGACTCAAAATAAATCTGAGGGCTGATTACACAGCTATTAATTACGTAAAATTACTTACCAAGTTAGAATATTGAATTGCTTTTTGTCAAAAGGAGACTCAAGGCTTTTCGTATGGACCGAATTAATTCTGTTGCAGAATTATACCAGTTACATCTGAGAATGTCGCATATATTTTGACAGAATTTCTCGACCTCGGCGTTAAAAATACTCTCCGACAGTGGTCGGGACAGGCTGCGGTAGCTAAGGCTATCTCTGCGTTTTTTGCCTTGATCTTAAAAAATTCTTTTCAAAATCTAACCCGACATCTTCAAGTGCAAATGGTATTAAAAATATAAACCTGCCAAAAAATCAGATATGAAAAATTACCACAAAATTGTCAATGCCACTGGTTGGATTGTATTTGCTATTGCCTTTACAGTATACTTTTTTACAGTAGAAAGAACTGGCAGTTTATGGGACTGCGGGGAGTTTATTGCTGGAGCATATAAGTTAGAGGTGGTGCACCCACCAGGCGCAGCACTTTTCTTATTGATAGGAAGAATATTCACCATGATAGCGGATATTTTCACTGACCAAGGATCGGTTATTTCTCATTCTGTCAATCTTCTTTCTGGGATGTGTTCAGCGTTCATGGCTATGATGGTTTGTTGGATTACGATTATTCTAGGTAGAATAATGCTGAAAGAAGGGCGTGAAGAAATGCCAACAGATACGGAGAGTTTAGCTTTAGGCTTCGCAGGTGCGGTAGCTGGTTTGACAGCGGCATTTTGTACTAGTGTTTGGTTTTCAGCGGTTGAAGGAGAGGTTTACTCCATGTCTACCTTTTTTACTTCCTTGACCCTATGGGCAATGATAAAATGGTACATTCTGCCAGATACGCCCAAATCAGACAGGTGGTTGGTTTTTGCGGTATATGCAGCGGGGCTTTCTACTGGAGTTCACCTATTGAGTTTACTTACATTCCCTGCTTTGGCACTATTCTACTATTTCAAAAAATATGAAAAACACAGCATCGGAGGAATTATTCTTGCTGGAATAGGTGGAATAGTAGCACTTGTTTTTGTGCAGCGTATTGTTATTGTAGGCATTCCTACCTTATGGGCTAAATTGGAAGTATTGATGGTAAATGGATTTGGCTTGCCATTCCACACTGGGATTTTTCCCTTACTCATCATTTTGGGCGCCATTACATTTTTTGGATTCAAATACATCGGAAGCAAGCGCCATCAAACGCTTCAGGTCGTATTTATGAGTATGGTGATGACAATGATTGCTTTTTCTACTATAGGAGTAGTGGTCATTAGAGCCAATGCGGATACTCCGATCAACATGAATGCGCCATCAGATGCATTGAGATTGATACCCTATCTCAATAGAGAACAATATGGAGAGAGGCCACTGCTAAAGGGACCCACATTTGATGCAAAAAGAATAGGGGCAGACTCAAAAGACAGAAGAGGTCGAAAAGGAGATAGCTATAAGATTATTGATAAAAAGCTGAGCCTGAAATTTGATAAACGTAAAGAAATTCTATTTCCACGTATAGGTCATTATGAAATGGGTAGAGCTCGACACCATATGCAATGGATGGGCTTAGACCCAGATGAACCCCTTCCTCCTGGCAGACCCAATCAAGTGGATAATTTCAATTATTTCTTCAATTACCAGATACAGTGGATGTATGTACGATACTTTATGTGGAATTTTGTAGGAAGGCAGAATGCAACACAAGGCTTTTACCCATCGGACAAGACTAGAGGACATTGGGCCTCTGGGATTCCTTTTATAGATAACGCTAGATTATTTGATTACACCAATGCACCAGACAAGATTAAAAATGAAAAGGCATATAACAAATACTTCTTCTTACCATTTTTATTTGGATTGTTTGGTATGCTTATACATTTGGTGAAAAGGCCTAAAGACTTTTTTGCATTATTTACTTTATTTGTGATGACAGGGATAGGAATCATTATTTATTCCAATCAACCCCCTAATGAACCCAGAGAAAGAGATTATGTATTGGTGGGTTCTTTCTTTACCTATTCGATTTGGGTAGGGATGGCTGTACTTGCCCTATTCAATCTACTTAGAAAAAAAATGCAAGGATCAACACCTGCCATTATTGCTGGTCTACTAGCCCTCACGGCGCCAGCTATTATGTGTGTGCAGAATTGGGACGACCACTCTAGAAGACATCACACAGCAGCGAGTGACTATGCAAAGAACTTTTTAGAATCTTGTGAAGAGAACGCCATTATTTTTACCTATGCAGATAATGACACTTACCCATTATGGTATGTTCAAGAAGTAGAAAAAGTGCGTACCGACGTAAGAGTAGTTAATCTGAGTTTGATACATGTGGACTGGTACATCAATCAGCTAAGAAGAAGAGTGAATGACTCGCCTCCTTTGGATATGACTATTCCGGCTGAAGCAATACAAGGAATAAAAAGAAGCCAAGTGCTGGTGGACACGCGCAACGAGACACCTATGCCATTAGCACAAGCCATAAATTTTGTAGCAGAAGATCACCCTCAAGGACCCAAAGGGCAAATCGATAGTTATATCCCAGCTAAGAATTTATATATACCTGTAGATAGAAACAAAGCGGTAGCATCTGGAATGGCGCTATTAGGAGACGCAAATGTAGTGGACAAAATATCTTTTTCCTTAGGGAGTAATTCAGCCATGGCGAAGGGAGACTTAGCTGTATTGGACATTATATCTTCTAACTTTTATGAGCGTCCTATTTATTTTGCCGTTACTTGTAGAGAAGAATCTTTAAAGGGCCTAGACGATTATTTGCAGTTGGAAGGGCTAGCAATGCGTTTAGTACCGAAGAAAACAATAGGTGATCCTAGATTAGGTGTTATCGGGAAAGGCTCCGTTGACTCCGAAAAGTTATATAATAATGTCATGAATAAATTTAGGTGGGGTAATTTTGATAAACGAGAGATGTTCGTAAATAAATCTTATCTACCAAGTGTAGAAAGCCATCGCTTGACCATCTTGCGCGCATGTGAAGATTCACTTCAAAGAGGTAAAGTGGAGCGGGCTGGCGATTTGGCGATGAAATATTTTGAAGCTTTCCCTCCTATGAATTTTGACTTAGATGCGCAGTCCTTACCAATGATAAATATCTTGGTTAAAACAGGACGCTTAGATAAAGCAAAAAGCCTTATCAATAATTTAGCACACAATGCCGAGCAATATCTAGATTTTTTCGAGCCCATGTCCGTAAAAGAGATGCAACAAAATGGATGGATACAGAAGTATGCCTATATGATACAAAGGACAAAAGGAGAGCTTATTCGTATGTCTAAGGAGTGTGGAGATGAGCAGTTTTCTAAACAAATAACAAGTATGCTAAACCGATTTAAACCGAAGCGCTAGAAAAAAGGAGAAATATTGCCAAAAGAGACATTTTAGGGTGCTAGGAGTTTTCTGATTCAAATGGTGCAGAATGTCTTGGAATAGTCGTAAAGACTATAATTATACACTATATAGTCTCTGAGTTATTGAAATAGCATACCCTTAAAGTTTGCCAGAACTATAAGATTAAGGTAACTTTGACCTGTTTTTTTAATACACTTAAATATCCAAAACATGAAATTTTATATTTCAAGCATACTGATGTTGTTTTCTGTCCTTGTTTTTGGTCAAACAACCAAACCTACTACAAGACCTGCAGGAACACAACCCACTAAACGAAAAATATTAAAGAAAAGAGCGACCACTAAGCCGTCTACCAGACCAGCAACAAGCCAGCCGATGAAAAAAGGCAATCGTACGGCTACCACTTCGCCTAGTAATATGAAAAAGCCTATGTTGAAGACTTTCACCGATGGGAGTCCATACATGGATTTGACACCATATATGAATAGTATTTCTGCAGAAGATATGCGAAAGCACTTAACCATCTTGGCTTCAGATGAATTCGAAGGTAGAGAAACGGGTACCAAAGGAAATAAAATGGCTGCCAACTATATAGCGGAACAATTCGCTGGTATGAGCCTTCCTAGAATGGGAGAAGGAAACTCTTATTTTCAAAAAGTAAATTTCAATCGCCAAAGCTGGGATGAATTGAGTATCAATATAAACGGTCAGTCACTTAGAAACATGAGCGACTTCTTTGCCTTTCCTAGCACCAATAGCAATATGCCAAGCATCAAGACAAGCGAAGTTGTATTCTTGGGGTATGGGATAGACGATGCGGCGTACAGTGACTACGGCAGCAATAACGTAAACGGAAAAGTACTATTGATCTATAACGGAGAACCTAAAAACGCCGAGGGTAAGTATTACGTGTCTAATAGCAATGAAACTTCCAAGTGGTCCAATTTCAGAGAAAAGCTTAAAACGGCACAAGCCAAAGGAGCAAAGGCAGTGATGATTATTGATGCGGACCTAAGACAATCCATTTCAGAGAACAGAAATGTATTGCTTTCTTCTAGGCTACAATTAGGTGCAGGTGAGCAGCCAGAAGGAAAGTTCGCCAATAATATTTTCATCTCTCCTGGTATGGCTAAAACTTTGATCGGAACCAAATTCAAAAAAGTAGTAAAGGCTAGAAAGAAGATTGAGCGTAAAGGCAAATCTAAAATGGTGAAATTACCAGTAGACTTGGATGTAGTCATGAAGAAAAAAGAAAATTCGTTAGAGGGAGAAAACGTAGTTGGTTATATTGAAGGAGTAGATCCAAAACTCAAAAAAGAAATCGTTGTTATCTCTGCGCATTATGATCACTTAGGAAAGCGTGGCGATGATGTCTATAATGGAGCAGATGATAATGGTTCAGGTACAACAACTGCCTTAGAGATAGCAGAAGCGTTTTCAAAAGCGAAGCAAGCAGGTGTAGGACCTAAAAGATCTGTAGTAGTAATGTTGGTAACAGGGGAAGAAAAAGGACTGCTAGGAAGTAAGTACTACGTAGAGTTTCCAACCTTCGAATTAGAAAATACAGTAGTGGACATCAACGTAGACATGGTAGGTCGTGTAGACGATAAGCATAAAGATAATCCTAATTACATTTATGT
>CAYZUW010000088.1:5709-12992 GCA_964481325.1 uncultured Saprospiraceae bacterium | reverse complement strand
GCTAATGAATATACCATGCAGTTTAGAGATATACTTTTTGAAGATTTACTTTGCTTAAAAGTTTTGGAGAGATATGGGCAAATGAGTGGGCAGGTGGATTTTTTTAGGTAGTTACTATCAACAATTATATCGGATAGAAATTTATACTCGCTGATTCTGCCGTTTTGAGTTTTGTTTATTTGTTTAATCGTTGAGTTGTTTATATACTCTCATTGTCAGTAATCGTATATATCAAAATAACTAAATCGTGTAAGGCGTGGGAAGGAATACCGACGATAGGAGGTATGTCCGAAGGACCGAAACGAACGTGGAGTCCTGGACGAGCCGACCCGAAGTACTGGCTTTTTCAGACAGTACGCAGGGATACACCCAAAAAATACTTTACTTAATGCTTGTCTAAAAAATCAGACAGAATGGAATTGAACTCATTTGTCTTTTCCATCATGGGCGCATGGCCACATTCGTTTAGAAAATGAAGTTCTGAATCCGGGATAAGCTCGTCAAATTTTTCACCAACAAAGGGGGGAGTGATGGTATCTTGTTGTCCCCATATCAAAAGGGTAGCTGCCTTGAGTTGGTGTAATGTATCGGATAGATTGTGGCGTATGGCTGACTTGGCAGTGTAGACCACGCGGATAGCTTTATTACGATCGTTGACGATATCAAAAACTTCGTCGACCAATTCTTTAGTAGCTACTTCTGGATTGAAAAAAGTCTCCCCTGTTTTCTTCTTTATAAACTCGTAGTCCCCTCTTTTTGGAAAAGTAGATCCCATCGAATTTTCGAATAATCCCGAGCTCCCCGTCAATGTAATAGTCTTAGTGAAATCTGGATTTCCCAAACCAAATAGCAAGGCAATGTGACCGCCTAGAGAATTACCCAATACGTGCGCACTTTTATATCCTCTATACGCCACGAAATCTTCAACATATTTCAGCAGACCTTCTAAAGAAACATCTCCGATAGGCATCTCAAAAATGGGAAGTAAAGGAACTACTACTTTGTACTTACCCGAGAAGTGATTTATGATTCCTTCAAAGTTACTCAAGGTGCCAAACAGACCATGGAGCAACAACAGTACTGGACCTTCCCCCTCTTCTAAAAATTTGAACCCTTCCTCCTCATTAACCTTTGTTGAAGACATGTTAATTGCGTGTATTTTATGAAGATGCAAAGTACCTATAAATTTTGCCATTTCCACATCAACTTAAGCTTCTAACAACCTTACTAACACTTTGTCAACATAATTGTGGATAAGTTAGGAAATCTCTTTTCTGTTGATATGGAATGTGGAAAACAGTACAAAAGCCAATAGAAATAAGGCTCCTGCCTGGTGTAAAACCCCATAAATGATTGGAATTTTACCTACACAATTAACAATAGTCAGAATTCCTAACAGCACCTGAACTAACAACATTATGCTCATTCCAATAGCCCCTTTATAAGCATGTGGAAAACTTTGTGGAAAACTCATTTTCGTCTTTGCCTTATACATAAACCACAAGATTAAAGCACTTAAAATATATGCCGTCAGTCTATGTAGTAATTGAACCCAAGCTTTGATAGATACCGATTTTTCGTAGTCCACAATATTATCTACTACACCTCCATCCTCAAACCATAGATAGGACCAAAACTGTTCGGGATTAACTAAAATAGATATATAAGGGTAAATTAGTCCTGCCCGCATGCCTGCCATTAAGGCTCCAAACCCTATTTGTAATAAGAGGATAACTAGAATCCCCTTTAGAAGAGACCTAAGATTAGAGAATGATTTATTTTCTTTATCAACCAATTCATAATCTTGATATTTTACCTTGAGCCATGTCCAGTATAAATATCCAAATGTAAGACAAGCAATACTTAGATGTCCAAGCAGTTTATAGGCACTCACCCAAGTACGAGTATCATCATTTAAACCACTTTTTACCATGATGATACCAAAAACTGCTGCTAAAGCTCCACATGCCACGACGATACCAAGGCGTTTTATCAACCAAGTTGGTAACCATTGCTTTATTAGAAAATATATGAAAGGAAAAAGAAAAACAAATCCAATACTACGTGCCCAAACTCGATGAAACCACTCCCAAAAATAAATGACTTTGAATTCGGACATTGTCATGTCTTCACCACCATGTATGTTCTCGTATTGTTTTTCTGCATGAAACTTGTATTTATCAAAGGCTTCATCCCATGCCGTCTCGTTCCTCGGTGGCAGCGTTCCTACTATAACTTCCCATTCTGTAATGGATAGACCCGAGTCCGTTAGGCGGGTTATCCCCCCAATATTGACTTGCACAAAAATCAAAACAATTCCCGCCATGAGCCAAAGGCGCACAATTTTTGGAATATCTGACGTGGATTGATTTGTATTCAATTTGATAATTAATTTCAATGTACAAGTCTAATAATTTTTCGCCAGTAAGGTTGTTGACTTTGTATCACGCTTTCGTCAAAAACTTCTGGCGCTGCAAAGATAGTTCGGAAGATCCTTTCTGCGAGAGAAAGTTTTCCTTTTCCACCTTTTCCACTTCCCTTATGAGTAATGACTTTTTTTCTTAAAAGTTAATTAATAAAAATTACCATTATCATTAGGGCTGTTAATTCGTGGATAAGAAAATTTAAACACCTTTAGGATAATAAAAATTAGAAAAATGGCTTCAATTATACACAGAGCTTAAGTAGGCTATTCAGCTGCAATACAACATATTATAAAAAAAACTCACATAACGTGGAATGAAATGAATAGGAGTAGCAAGAAAAATAAAAGTTATCCACCGTCTTAGCTCAACATGAATAAGTCTGACTTTTATCACATATAAAACAAGTTGTTTTAGCTTGGTTTAGTGCCTAAAACAGCCCATATTTATGCATGTGGAAAAAGCGATGTAAATTCACATACATACCCACATTATATATAATATAATTAACAATATGAAAGCAGTCTTACAAAGAGTAACTCAAGCTTCTGTTACCATAGATGGAGAAGTAAATGGAGCCATTGAATCGGGTCTTCTTATATTATTAGGTGTCACGCATGAAGATGGCCAGGAAGATATAGACTGGTTGATCAGAAAGATAATGAATATGCGCATATTCAGCGATGCCGAAGGATTGATGAACCTTTCTTGTCAGGATGTCAAGGGCAGATACCTAGTCATCAGTCAGTTCACATTACAGGCGAGCACCAAAAAAGGAAATCGACCTTCTTATATAGGGGCTGCAAGACCTGAAATAGCTATACCTTTGTACGAGACATTTGTCAAGCAGCTGGGGGTGTTGACACAGACTACTGTAGAGACGGGTATATTTGGCGCAGACATGAAAGTCTCCTTACTCAATGATGGTCCCGTGACTATTATTATAGACAGCAAAAACAAGGAATGAAAAAAGACATCAGATTATTATCACTAGAAGCGCTCCAAACGGAGATCGTATCCTTAGGTGAAAAAGGCTTTCGTGCCAAGCAGGTGTATGAATGGTTGTGGAAGAAGAGTTGCACAGATTTCAATCTGATGACTAATCTCTCTTTACCTTTTCGAGAGATACTAAAAGAGCACTTCGAAATCAATAGTATAGAATTTGACAAGCACCAAGTGAGCAAGGATGATACGATTAAGTATCGCTTCACCCTCCAAGACGGACACAAGATCGAGTCAGTCTTAATACCCGTACATAAAGACAAGCGATATACTGTATGTGTAAGTTCGCAAGTGGGTTGTAGTTTGGCCTGCAAGTTTTGCGCTACTGGCCAGATGGAACGGATGCGTAACCTTGATCCAGGAGAAATCTACGACCAAGTGGCCATGGTCAGCGCCCATAGTGAAGAGCTATACGGGCACGGCATCACCAATATAGTATATATGGGTATGGGCGAACCCCTACTCAACTACAAAAACACCCTTCAGTCTGTACGGCTTATCACTTCCGATAAAGGCTTGGCAATGTCTCCTCGTCGGATTACGATTAGCACAGTCGGCATCGCCAAGATGATACATAAGTTATGCGAGGAAGATCTCAAGGTCAATCTGGCACTCTCTCTGCACGCTGCAGATGATGAAAAGCGAAGCGAGATCATGCCCATCAACCACCAAAACGATTTAGAATCTCTGATGGTAGCCCTCAAGGCGTTTTTCGAAAAGACCAATAATAGAATCAGCTATGAGTATATAGCCTTTAGAGATTTTAACGACGGCATCTCAGATGCGAAAAAGTTGGTAAAACTTTGTTCTCAATTCCCTGTGCGGGTCAATATCATAGAATACAATCCCGTGGAAGGCGTCACCTATACGAAGTCCTCCGAAGATGCGATCAATAATTTTGCACAGCATCTCACGAAGAAAGGCATCATAGCCACAGTGCGCAGATCTCGCGGCAAAGATATCGATGCAGCCTGTGGGCAGTTGGCGAATAAAGACTAAGGAAAATGTAATACGTAAGTATCAACAACTTATGATATTGATAAATTGTAGTATTATTAGGTAGACAACCATTCAAATTAAAGAATTATGAAGAAAATAGCATTCTTTTTCAGCCTTTGTTTGTTGCTAAATCAAGCGATTATGGCCCAAACGGGCATAGTGGGCACCTGGGAAACCATCGATGACGGCACAGGGGAAGCCAAATCACACATAGAAATCACAGAAAAAGACGGCAAATATTTTGGCACTATCAAGCAATTATTGAAGTCCAGCCCTGACAAAACTTGTGATGCTTGTCCTGGGGAAAAAAAAAATAAGCCCTTGGTAGGTATGGTTTTACTCGAAAATCTCGAGCCGTACAAAGACTATTATAGTTATGGAAAAATTCTAGATCCTGAGAGTGGAAAGGTCTATAAATGCAGCGTTTGGGTAGACAATCCAGACCAATTGATAGTCCGTGGTTATATTGGATTTTCCGCCCTTGGACGCTCACAGAACTGGCATAGAGTAAAAAATTAGGGGCATATACAATAAAAATAGGCGATTACTTGTTTTATCCATGAATGTTTTTAAATCACTAAAATCCAAGAATGGAGATAAACTTTACACAATCAGACCTAATTAGGTACATCTACAAAGAAGTTACAATCAACGAAAAGCTGTTGATCGAGCAAGCACTCAAGAAGGATTTTAGCCTTTACGAGTTATACAGCGAAAGTAAAGCAGCCTATGATGAACTTCCAAGAGTTAAATTCAATCCTTCAACTGCAACGTTGAATGCGATCATGAAATACAGTTCACAAACTCCAGTAGAAGCCTAGTCTCAAACACTGGACCTTTTTGTCCAGAAAGAAATTAAAGTCCTTTACCGCTCCTTTAGAGTGGTAAAGGACTTTTTCGTTTTGGGAGTGCCCACCTTTAGCTCACAAAAAAGTTCGCACAGGTGGTCGGGCTCTTGCGGGGTACCCGTCCTGCGGACACCTCCTATCGTCGGTCCCTATCGATCCCTCACTCGGAAACCTAGATATTTTCTAAATTCAAGAATTGACTTACTCGTAATAAGTTATATTAAATACTTCAAGACTTGTTGAATTGCGATGAACCTGATAAGAAACTATTTTATTATTCATGTGGCCTAAGATATAAAAGGGTCCCTTTTTATTATTTTTGAAAAGATATTTGAGCTTTCTTTTTTGTAGCGTATAGCCACTTTTTTCTTTCTAGCGTAAGTTGTTTTAGAATTTAGACCTCCTTTCTACTTACCTCCTGCAAATAAAAGAAAGCAGGCACAACCTGCATTTTGTAACCTATTTGATTACAAAACAGGCGTAAATCACCCAAATAATGTTAAAAGCGAAAATATATTAGAAAAAAGTTTAATAAATATTGGTGAATACCGAACATTTGTTTTACTATTGCAGTAGAATAAAACAAAAAGTATTAAAATTTATAAAATTATGTCAAAAGAACGAGAAGAAAAGCTAAAAGCGCTCAAGCTCACCGTAGATCGCTTAGAAAAAACCTACGGTAAAGGAATTGTAATGACTTTGGGAGATCACAAAGTCGTGGATGTAGACACTATTTCTACAGGGTCATTAGGACTAGATATCGCGCTAGGAATTAATGGCCTCCCAAGAGGTAGAGTGGTTGAAATCTACGGACCAGAATCATCCGGTAAAACGACCTTGGCGATACACGCCATTGCAGAATGTCAACGTAAAGGCGGTATGGCAGCATTCATCGATGCAGAGCACGCCTTCGACAAGACCTATGCAGAAGCATTGGGTGTTGATACTTCAAATCTTTTGATTTCGCAGCCAGACAATGGAGAGCAAGCATTAGAAATTGCAGAAAATCTAATCCGCTCTAGCGCGATAGATATTTTGATTATAGATTCAGTAGCAGCCTTGGTACCAAGAGCAGAGATAGAAGGCGAGATGGGAGATTCTAAGATGGGTCTACAAGCAAGGTTGATGTCTCAAGCCCTTAGAAAGCTGACAGGTGCAATTGGTAAGACAGGATGTTGTTGTGTATTCATCAACCAGTTGAGAGAGAAGATTGGCGTCATGTTCGGTAACCCGGAGACGACGACTGGTGGTAACGCCTTGAAGTTTTATGCTTCTATCAGATTAGACATCCGTCGTTCAGGTTCTGCTATCAAGGACAAGGAAGGAAACGTGATGGGTAACCACGTAAAAGTAAAAGTGGTGAAAAACAAATTGGCTCCACCATTCCGTATCGCAGAGTTCGACATCATGTATGGAGAAGGTATCTCAAAGAATGGAGAGTTGGTAGATCTAGGCGTAGAGCACGAAGTCATCCAAAAGAGCGGATCCTGGTACAGCTACAACAGCGCCAAGATTGCACAAGGTAGAGAAAGTGCCAAGCAGTTTTTCTCTGACAACCCAGAGTTAGCAGAAGAAGTAGAAAGACTGGTAAAAGCAAAAATCACTGGCGTGGCGCAAGTAGACGAAGCAGAATCGACGACAGATAATAAGAAAGCAAAAGCCAAAAAAGAACAAGCAACGGAAGCTGCAGAAGAAAAAGCATAGTCTTCTACAACTGAAAAAGCATTCCCGAAAATTTTAAGGTGTGCCCTCACACCAAACAAAGTATAAATTTTAATACTTGGCAAGTCCTGGCAGAGATGTCAGGGCTTTTTTTGGATTGAACGTCAGGTTCTAATAAAAAGCGAAACAGATAAAAGGAATGATTTATGTAATTGAGAATTTCTAAACAAAATATAAGACCATAAAAAACAAATATGAAATCTAGCTTAATAAAAACACTCACAAAAGACTTTGAATAAAATTTTCAATACTAACTGGGTACTAAATCATTTTGGTGCCCAGTTTTTTG